>CAYYZT010000055.1:13000-13363 GCA_964476015.1 uncultured Chitinophaga sp. | reverse complement strand
CTCCGCTCACCATGACACTCGACTCCGCTCACCACGACACATATACAGTGCCCCAATGGACACCTACTATTAGCGCAGCTACAAATCGCTCAAAAATTCACATACCGCGCATAGGTACTCAACGGCAGTTGCCGCCCGGCCTTGTCGGCAAGGTACAGTTCTCCAAATTCCGTTTTGCGGGGCTTGAAAATGGTTTTTACCAAATTATCGGCAATAAGGGCAGAGAAGCCCATGCTGTACAGGTTCAGCAACACAAAAAAACGCTCCTTGTCCGTAATGGCTGCACAGTAAGAAACAAGTTCATTGATCTGCTCCTCCAATATCCACTTTTCGCCTTCAGGCCCCCTGCCATAAGCGGGAGGA
>CAYYZT010000055.1:1168-12990 GCA_964476015.1 uncultured Chitinophaga sp. | reverse complement strand
AAAACGACGGTTGCGGCAACAGCAGGGCTTGGCAATCGTGCAGCAACTCCACTATACTGTCTTCCAACACCCACTTTTCCCCTTCCGGGCCACGGCCATAGGCTGGCGGGTCTAGAATGATACCGTTGTATTTTTTGCCGCGTTTCACCTCGCGCTTCACAAATTTCAGCGCATCGTCCACCATCCAGCGTATGTTTTCCAGCTTGCTTGCTTCCATGTTCTCGCGGCTCCAATTGATTACGGGCTTCACCGCATCCACGTGCGTTACATCGGCCCCGGCGGCCTTGGCGGCCAGCGAGGCAGCGCCCGTGTAGGCAAACAGGTTGAGCACCTTGTAATCAGTGCCTGCATAAGGGGCGGCGGCATCGTAAACAAAATCCCAATTGGTGGCCTGCTCCGGGAAAATGCCCACGTGTTTAAAAGCCGTTAAACCCAGCCGGAAACGCAGGTGCAGGTTGCGGTAGTGGTACTCCATAAACCACTGCTGGGGCATGTTGGGCTTTAGTATCCACTCGCCGCGCTCGTTGTCGGCCTTTTGGTCTTTGCCCTGCTTTTTGAAATAGGCATCGGCCCGCTGCCAGTCTTTTTCGGGCAGGGCTTTGTCCCATACGGCTTGCGGCTCGGGGCGGCGCAACAGGTATTGCCCAAAGCGTTCCAGTTTCTCAAAGTTTCCGGTATCCACCAGTTCGTAATGGGGCCAAGGGCGGGGAGTGAGCAGTTGCATGGGGCAAAGATAACGGTTTTGCGAAACGAAGACCGCACCGCTACTTCCCTTTGCCTATGGGAAACAGCCGACGGATAACGGAGAACTTGCCCCCGTCGCCCACGCCTTCGTAGTCCGATACGTGGCGCACGTCTTCGATAGAGTAAAATGCCTTGGGGTTAAACTCCGTGATCAGTTTTATCACGTCGTCCTTCTTTTTGCGTGCCACGATAAGGAAGAGCAGGTTTACCGGGCCGCGGGCACCTTGCGCATCCACCACCGTCAACCTATACCCTTCTTGCCGCAACCGTTCGATAAGCGCGCCCGCAGGCTGGGCGGTGATGGTGCGTATAACCACCTGCCCCATGGCCAGCCGCTCTTCTATGGAAAGCCCCAAGAAGTTGCCCGCCGCAAATCCACCGGCCCATGCCAGGTAACAGGCCACGTTGTTGAGGTTTTGCATTACTTGCCCGATGGCCACCAGCCAAATCAACACCTCCACAAACCCTAGGATGGGTGCTACTTTTTTCGCACCACGGCTGGTAAATATCACACGCATGGTACCAATGCTTACATCGGCCAAGCGCGCCAAGAAAATTAGCAGCGGAACAATTACCCAGTTTACTACCGTGGGGTTTATGCCTTCAAACCAATCCATATTGTAAAGTTATGTGCTAATGTGCTGATATGCTAATGGCTAATGTGACGTTCTAGTTTTCCCAGAAATTGACATATTAGCACATAGGTACATCAAATACTCACACCGTAAGCCGCACATATTCCTCGCAAGCTATGTGGCATTGGTGGCAGGCATCGGCGCAGCGTTGGCAGTGGTCGTGCGGGTGGCTGCGGCAAATGGTTTCGCAAGCAAGGCAAACCTCCCGGCACAGTTGTAGGAGCTTATCGGCAAAGCGGGAATCCGTTGCCACAAATTGCGCGGTGAGCCTGCATATATCGGCACACTCCCTGTCAATGATGATGCAATCGGCCATATGCCCGGCGTTTTCTTCATGCAGGCAGGCCCCGTAGCAGACATCGCAAGCATTAACGCAATCATTTATTATAGCCAAAAAGGCTTTTTTAGAGGCAATCATATCGGTTAGGTTTGGACTACAACGGCAAGTATAATGCCAGTAGTTGGCTCGAATATTGTTTTTGCCCTATCGACCAAAACCTCACCATCATGATACATCCCAAAGACGACGAGCTATCGAAAGAACAGCACCGCCACGTGCCCCGTGAGCACAGCGACCCAGCGGGCGAGAAAAAGGGCCTCGACCAGCAGCAAAGCAAGCCCGAAAAACAAGGCCCGGAAAACAACAAATCAAGTGAAAAGCTTCCGACAAAAACGCCACTGGACAAATAGGTTTCTTTTACCCCCGCTTACCCAAACAAAACGGTGCAACGGATTGAAACCTATTGCACCGTTTTGTTATTTAACAGATGGCGTTCCTTTTTGCTATGGGCGGGTATTGGTTAACCTAGCCGAAACAAACGACATGAAAAACCCGATAGGGATAATAGCCGTAAGCGTAGCTATGGTTTGCAGCCAAGGTTTGTAGTAAATAGGGCTCATGGAGGCCATTTCTACCTCTTTCCAGCGAGCTTGCGCCAAATTAGGCAATGCGCCGAACTCAATACCATCGCCATAAGCGGCAAAAATAATACTAAAGATGACGAGGGCCATTACCAAGTAAACACCTGCCGCAATGGCCGACACACCCATACCGATACCGAAGGCTTTTTTAAAGCCGATGCCGTTATGCTCCACATGCTTTTGGTGCAAGATGGCCGGGGCAATCACCATTAAACCCACCACGATAATAAGTATACCGATGAGGTGTGCGGCAAAAAAGCTGATTCTAAGATAGAGGCCCGACAAAAATATTACTCCGAATAGGGCAATCAATATCAATCCCCCTATAACACCGTATTTTACGATATTCCGTACCATGTCCTGTAGTTTTTAGGTTAATTAGAAAAACTAGGCAATGGTAGTGTGCAGTAAACGTTAGGACAAAAAACGTGCCACAGGGCAGTTTTAGAACGGTAGGTCGTCGTTGAAATCGCCTGCCGGAGGGGGTGTTTCAAAGGCCGTATCAGGGGCTGAAGTATCTGCGTACGGGTTGTTTCCGCCGTTCGACTCGATGCGCCAAGCATCCAAATTGGTGAAGTAGGATACCTTTCCGCCATTCTCCCATTTGTTGCCGCGTATGTTGAAGCTCACCTTCACCACATCGCCCACTTTGTACTTGTTCAGCAAGTCGCACTTATCGCCCACGGCTTGAAACTTCACGTAATCCGTAATCGGGCGGTCGCCGATGTTGGTGGTGTTTTCCACAATAAACTCACGCTTGCGGAAACGCTCGCTTTTTTGTTCGGTGGGGAATATTTCAAACAATTTGCCGGTGTACTCAAAATTCATGGGAGCTATTATTTAGGTGCCCAAAAGTAGGAAAAATTTGGCCGAATTTGGACTGGATAGACCGTGTATTTAAACACAAAGTTCGCAAAGCATGTGCACAAATCAGTCAAAGACCCATAATTCCCCCTAGTCCTCGTTTTCAACGAGGGCTTAGTAACTGCGAGCTTCCAGCTCGCCACGCAATGTTAATCGAACACGTGTTATGTGCGAGCCACAGGCTCGGGGTTAATTTCATCCTCGCTGGAAGCGAGGACGAGTGGCTTGAACCTAGTTGTTGCTATTTATTAAGTTGACGATTACTTTAACAATCATTTCCTTTTCTTCAGGTTTACTTTCCGCTATCAATAGAGTAAGTGCCACCAGTGCATTATCCGCTATGCGTTTTGCTCCACCTATCCCATATAGCAACCCATTTCTATCCATAAACCAAATAAAAATGAAGGCGGCTATACGCTTGTTTCCATCAGAAAAAGAATGGTTTTTAGTTATAAAGTACAGTAAATGAGCTGCTTTCTCTTCAATGCTAGGATACAGTTCCTGTCCATCAAATGTTTGATAAATTGCTGCCAAAGAACCTTGAAAAGACTCATCCTTCTCGTGGCCAAATAACATGCTCCCGCCAAATTGTTCTTTTAGTTGGTCGATAGCCAGTTTAGCTTCGTCATAAGTGATTTTAAAAATCTCCTCTTCATGGGTTCGGGTTACTGTAAGACGTTGATGATCGTATTGGTCCAGTATATCCAATGCATAGGCATAATCCGTAATGATATGCAACAACCCTTTTGCCTCATCGCTATCCAAGTTACGTTCACTGGCCACGTTGCCAATAAGGCGAATGGTGTGTTTTAAATCCTGCAATTGGGTTTGGGTCTCTGCGAGCAGTTTTTTGTTGAGCGCATAACCCTTAATTAAATAATCCTTAAGGACTCTACTGGCCCAGATGCGGAATTGGGTGCCCCGTATGGTATTAACCCGATAACCTACAGCAATAATAACATCTAAATTATAGTGCTCAACATTTCTTGATACTTTACGGATACCTTCAGTTTGAACCCGTCGGAATTTCCGACTAGTTGCTTCTTTTTCTAATTCTTTGGAACGGTATGCTTTGGCAATATGCTCGGTCACATTTACCCTGCTGGTCTCATATAACTCTGCCATCTGTTGCTGGGTAAGCCAAACAGTTTCCATGTCCAAATTCACTTCTAGCCGTACTTGGCCGTCAGCGGCTTCATAAATTGCTATGTGGGGTTGCTGTAACATGACAGGCTCATGAGCTTTATTTGCCGTAACTCAATCCAAGAAATCCACGTCCACATCAAACGGGTACTTCATCAGGTAGCGCAGGCCCTCGCCCGCAGGTACGCCCTCGAACAGCGTTTTGTAGATGACTTGTATGATAGGCACCCGCACCCGGTAGTGGTCGGCCAGCAGCTTGATGATTTCCACAGTATTGATGCCTTCGGCCACTTCTTCGCTGCTATCCAGTATCTGTTGCAGGGTTTCCCCTTTTGCCATGCGGTAGCCCACGCTAAAGTTGCGGCTTGATGTGCTGGACGAGGTGGCAATAATATCGCCGATGCCCGCCAAACCCAAAAAGGTCTTTACATCGCCGCCCAATACCCGGCCTATGCGTATTACCTCGCCCAAGCTTTTGGTAATGAGCAGCGCACGGGCGTTTTCGCCCAACTCCAAGGCACTCAAGGCACCAGAAGCCAAAGCGATGATGTTTTTGAGCGAGCCGGAAAGCTCCACGCCCGTTAGGTCGTGGCTGCCGTACACTTGAAAACGATGGCTTTTCAGGGCGTTGCGGCCCATACGTATCACCTCGTCGAACTGGCTGGCTATAACCGCCCCTGCGGGCTTGTGCTGGGCCAGTTCGCTAGCCAGGTTGGGCCCCGAAATGCAGCCTACCCGCACCACGATGGTTTCCTTGCGGATAAGCTCGCTCATGGTATAGATGCTCTCGCGGCCCAGTTCCTTAATGTCCTCGGCCCTTTCCTCCTCGCTTACGTTGATGTGGAAGCCCTTGGTGCCATGGATAAGGATGTGGTCGGGCCGTAGATAGGGCACCATTTGCAGCAGTACCTCCCTAAAATAAGCGGAAGGAATGGTAGGGAAAATAAGCGTACAGTTTTCCACCACCTCCTTTATATCGTTGGTAGCCCGCACCCGTTCGTGCATAGCCTGCCTAGAGTGGTGCCGGCTGATATTGATATTGTCTATGGCCTCTTGCCTACGGGCATAAATAAGCACGTCGTAGTTTTCGGCAATAATGTTGGCCAAGGCCGTACCGAAACTGCCTGCCCCAATAACGCCTATGGTTTTCATATCAGACATACTGTGCCAGTTGATAGCCTTCTAGGCGGTTATGGTAAAACAATAGCAGTTTCAGGTCTTCGCTGGTCACATCGCCGTCTTTGTTGCGGATGAGGGTTCGCACGTTATGGTACAGGCCCACGTTGGCAATACCGTGGCTGATGAGGTCGTCCAGCGTGCCTTCGTGAAAGTGGCGAGCGGTCTTTATTTGGCCTTCCGCTTCCAGTTTGAATATCTGCTCCCGTACCCGCTCTACGGCGGCGGCAAAGTCGGCATACGGTATCACGCGGTCTTCTTTCGGCAACCGCAGGATGTCATATAAATCGTGCCTGCGGAAACGTTTTTTGAGCATCGTAAAGGCCACGTATGCCACCAAATGGCTACTGAACACCACATTGTACTGGTGGTATTTCTGCACGATTACCTCGCCCAACAGCTTCACGTACTCCTCGTTTCGCTGGGCATCTTCCCGTAGCTCGCCATTGGAAAGGAAGTAACCCTTGATGTCTATTTCATGCCCCCGCTTGTCAATGCTCACGCCATCTTGCGTTACCTTGTTGCCGAACAAATCCATGCAGGGCGCAAACGATAGGTATATTTTGGAGCTTTTGGTAAAGAACTTCCAAATAAAATTGAGCATTTTGAACGAGGTGCTGAAACGGTCGTTCTCCACCAGATACTGCTCCTTTCCCGTAGCTTTCAGGTACTCGTCAATCAACCCCGGTGCTTCCAGCACAAAGTGGTAGCTGATGGTAACGGGCACCACGATAATCTTTTTGGCACTCTCGGGGTCGTTTTCTTTGATTGCCTTCACATAGTTCATGTACTGGGCATCCATGGCGGTGCCCAAAAGGCCCAGCTTGAGGCGTTTTTCCACCTCGCCGCTACGCGAGCGCGTACCACCGGGGAAAAACAGGCTGTGTACCCCGTCGTGCAAGGCTTGCTTGCTATATTCCTTGAGGGTTTCGATGTAGATGGGGTGCTTTTTGCGCCTATCTACCTTATAAGCCCCCAAACGTTCCATAAAATAAGCCAGAATGCGGATGCCGAACAGGTTAAGGCCCGCGCCATAGATAAAGGCCGGTAGCCCCAGTTCGTGTATCGCCCAGCCTATTACCATGCTATCCAAGTTGGTAATATGGGTAGGCACGATGATAACGGTGTGGGTTTTGGCCAGTTCGCGTATCGAGCCCAAATCGCCCTCGTAGATAAACCTGTCGTGGGTGCTGAACTGTTGGCTCAACCGCTCTTTAAACTTCAGGCCGATGTTCGTCCTCAGCAACCTAGAGAAACCGAACGGTATGGCACGTTTAGCAAACTCATAAATAGAAGGGTCGAAATTGCCCACTATCTCGTTGGTATAGTGCGACACGATGGAGTTGAGCATTTCCTTCGCCTCCTGCTCCTTTACATCGGGCTGGTCGGTAAGCGTGGTAATGCGTACCAACCGCTTCTTGATGTCGGCCCAGTATTCGTGCTCGTCTTCGGGGTCGGCGGCCCAGCGCTTCTCCGTAAGGCGTATGCGCTCTTGATACACGGTTCGGGCCAGCTCGTCCAACAACGCCTCGGTAGTGGGGTACGACTTGAGTAATTGGGCAGTAGTAGCGGCAATTACCTCCTGTATAAACTCATACCGCTTGGCACTGAGCTGGTAGATGGGCCACTGCTCAATATCGGGTATAATGGGGGGCAGGCTGTGCCCCAGTTCATTAGGGTTATTTGCGGGTTCTTGCAGCATAGGGGCTTATAACGGGTGGGTGAAATTATGGATTTTTTGTTACATCAGCAGTGGCTAAAACCTTGATTAGCAAACCATCCATTTCAGAAATTATTGAAAGTGTGGGGAGTATAGTATCTTTGCGCTATGGAAGTTCAAGAAGGAAGGGATAAGTTTATACAGGCTTGGGGCACGCTGGGCTCCAGTTGGGGCATCAACCGCACCATGGCGCAGATACACGCGCTGCTGTTGGTTTCGCCCATAGCCCTGTCTACCGAAGAGATTATGGAAGCGTTGGACATTTCCCGTGGCAACGTGAACATGAACGTACGTTCGCTAATGGATTGGGGCATTGTACACAAAGAGCTGCGCCCCGGCGACCGCAAGGAGTACTTTTATGCCGAAAAAGACATTTACCTTACCGCAATGCGGGTAATGCGCGAACGCAGAAAGCGTGAGTTGGAGCCACTTATAACGGCTATGAAGCAGTTGAAGGAGGTAAAAAACGATGAAACGCCCCAAGGTGCCGCCTTCACCAAAACGATACATGATATAGACCACTTTGCCCACCAGGCCGACACGGTGCTAAATACGGTGGAAAAGATGTCGAGCAACTGGTTTACGCAACAGTTCCTAAGCGTAATAAAGAAGCTTAAGCCCTTATAAATCAAGGAATAACGGTACGCCCACGGAGTTTGATTACGCTCACGTCCACATAGTTGCCAGTTTGGGCATTGTAGAGGCGGGCGGTAAAATCCATATCCGTCAAATACTTGGAATACCCGTCAACACTATTGTTTTCGTGCTTGGTAACGTTGAACGACCAATTGGGCTGTAGCTCCGGGTTGCGGTCGGTGCTCCAACGGGTACCGTTGGCATCGATGTAAACGATGGCTGCACCTGCTTTCAGGCTGGCATCAGGGGCAATGGCATCCATGGCACCATAGCCAGTAGGGTATGTTCCAGTATGTATAATTCCTTCTTTTTCAGATTGATTTGGAGTGGAAGAAAAGATGTCGATAAAGTAGATCCTAAGGGTATCGTTGGCACTGGAATATTGCGTAAACTGGCGGAACAAGTAGTTTCCAGCCGTATCGGCCACGCCGCCGCCCGAGCCCGGCACGTTGGTATAGCCGTTCACCCGCTCCTGCATCGTTACGGTATCGCCGTCAATCACCAATTCCGCATAAAAATCGGAGTGGTTGATGCCTTTTCCGTCGTTGGAGTCCTTTTTACAAGATATAAAAATTAAACAAAATACAACTGACAACCAAATCAGGTTTTTCATAAGGTAGGTTTAAAGGCTAATTTATCTCAATTGCGGCATTTTGCGACAAATTTTGAGACATTTTTGCGGCATTTTGAGCTATTTTAGCTCAAATTTGCGATAAAATCGGGGTAATTTGCCGCAATTTTGCGGGATAATTGCTTTTTGTCGGCCAAAATGCCCAACGCTTCTGGAACGGTCACTTTTTCGCCCGTTGCCTCCTCTACCACCTCGATAAACTTAGCCGGGTGGGCCGTTTCCAGAAAGATACCCGTGGCTGGCTCTTGGTTTAGGTGTTTTTTTAATGCGAGATACCCTACTGCGCCATGGGGGTCGAGCCAATAACCCGCCGTTTTCAACACTTCGGCAATAGCTGTTTTGGTATCCGAATCGTTTAAAACATAGGCTGCAACATCGTTTGAGAGCTTTTCCCGGTCATTGCCGTACAAATCCATCATCCGGGCAAAGTTGCTGGGGTTGCCCACGTCCATGGCATTGCTGCACGTAGCCACCGATGCCCGCGGCTCGAAACGCCCTGTTTGCAAGTATTTCGGCACTATATCATTGGCATTGGTGGCCGCCACGAAACGATGGATGGGCAGCCCCATCCGTTTGGCCAACAGGCCCGCCGTAAGGTTGCCGAAGTTACCGCTGGGTACGCTTACCACCACTTTATCCCTTTCATTTTCAGCTAGTTGGCTCCATGCATAATGGTAGTAAAAGCTTTGCGGTATGAGCCTAGCAATGTTGATGCTGTTGGCCGAGGTCAGGTTCAGGCGTTTGTTCAGTTCCTCGTCGGCAAAGGCTTGTTTTACCAAGACTTGGCAGTCGTCGAAGGTGCCTTCCACCTCTAGGGCGGTAATGTTCTGGCCGAGGGTAGTGAGCTGCTTTTCTTGCAAGGGGCTCACTTTGCCACTGGGGTACAGTATCACCACCCGTATGCCCGGCACGCCCAGAAAGCCATGTGCCACGGCACTTCCCGTATCGCCGCTGGTGGCCACGAGCACGGTTACTTCCTTGTCCGCGTTCTTTAAGAAATGGCCCAGTAGCCGCGCCATAAACCGCGCCCCCACATCCTTAAAGGCCAACGTGGGGCCATGGAACAGCTCTAGGCTGTACACTCCCTCCTCTACCCTTACCAACGGTATCGGGAAATTCATGCTATCGTCCACAATACGTTTCAGGTCGGACAGCTCTATCTCGTTCCGCAGCAGTGCCCACGCCACTTTCAGGGCTATTTCATCAAACGGCAGCCCCTTTAGGTTGTGGTAAAACGTATCGGGCAGCACGGGGATGTGCCCCGGCATGTACAGTCCCCGGTCGGGCGCTTGGCCCCGCACCACGGCCTCTTTCAGCGTGGCGGTATGCTGGCGGTTGTTGGTAGAGTATAACAAATTCAAAATTTAAGATTGAAAATTCAAAATTGCTAGATGCTAAGATAGGCAGGGCAATTTGAAATTGGCAACCACCCCCAACCCTCCTTTGCCCAACGCTCTAAAATGGCTCATGCGAAGGAGGGGGGCTGCCAACGGCCCGGCTTCAAGCGGCGGTCCGGACACTAATGCCGGAAAGCCAATAACAGTGCGGACTTGGCGCTTTCCTGTACAAGTTTAAACACTAAGGACACTAAGGTTTCACAAAGCACACAAAGGCTACACCTAGTGGCCTTACCGCCCCCATATATGGATGTAAAAGCCCGACTACCTAACGCGGACAGACTCAAGCGGCGGTCCGGACACTAACGCCGGAAAGCCAATGACAGCGCGGACTTGGTACTTTCCTGCACGAGTTTAAACACTAAGGACACGAAGGTTTCACAAAGCACACAAAGGCTACATCCAGTGGCCTGACCGCCCCCATATATGGACGTAAAAGCCCGACTACCTAACGCAAACGGCTTCAAGCGGCGGTCCGGACACTAATGCCGGAAAGCCAATGACAGCGCGGCACCGTGTTCTTCGCCCACGGGAAACAGGAGTTTACTATCCCAAAAGCAGGCTCAACACCACCAAATCGCGGCATTGCAGGCCGTTCTCCCAAATAGGCTCGGGGTAATTATCGGTAAAAAAGTCGGGCACTACACCCCTAATCCTGAAACCTGCTTTTTGATATAGGCTCAACTGTTGGATGCTGGAGTTGCCCGTGCAAATCATGATGGACTTAGCACCGGCCTTACTGGCCTGCTCAATGGCATGTTTCAACAGCCGCGTACCAATGCCGCCGCCCCTATGGGTGTGCGCAACCGCAATATTCTTTATTTCTTTCACCTGTGGCTCCGGCTCGGTAAGCACATAAGTGGCTACCACTTCTCCGTTCAGTACCGCATTAAAAACTGCCCCTCCGCTAATGTAACCTTTCACCAGCACTTCCGATGGATCGGCTTCCAGCAATAGATGCATGGCTATTTGGGTTGGATTCGCTACCTGTATTATTTCCATTTCGGCATCAGGCGTTATGGTTATATACTTTCGTTGGTAAGATAGCAATTCTTCTTTACCTCTATTGTACCGAATGCAGAGCCAATCCCGAAGGGATGTTATGATTATAGCGAGATATCGGCACACCTTTTTACAAAACCCCGATGGGGGTGATATGATTATACATATTGCCATGCCACCTCTACGGGGTTTGGTGGTTGCGGGCGGGCGTTTGGCTATAATCCTGCCATCCTTTCAGGATTGAAATTGCACTCACCCATTCCCTAGCATTAGTTGAAACTAGTGGCAATTGATATTACCAATAAAACACCGGCAGTGAAACTGCTGTTGGACCAAAAACTACCGTTGAAGCAAGTTTCCTTGTTAGCCCCGTAGGGGCATAATATCTGTAACCCGCAAAAAAGTACATGGCGACAGGCTCCATCGGAGCCTAATATTTAACGGCAAGAGAGTAGGCACAAATGTCAAGCTCCTATGGAGCCGCAAGGGTACTTGCTCCCGTTGCTACAGATGTTAAGTCCCGATGGGACTAGGAAAAACCACCCGCCACCGGTCATCCTGCAAGGAACTTCTGGCACCGTTGCGTTGCCGATTGTCTTTACGGATGCGTCCACAGACACGGCACTAGGTATTCCCCCTCTGCGGAAGCTATGCTTCCCGCAGCACTGAAGCCACGAGGCTGTGCCTCGCCCGCATATCACCGCCCCATCGCCCCTTGCAACTGCTTTACATAGGCCGGGTTGGCTTTGTAGCCCAGTTGGCCGCTGCGGATGAGGTCGTTGTAGGCACGCTGGTATTGGCCGAGGTTGGCGTAGGTAAGGGAGCGGTTGTAGTACGCCTGCCCGTAGCGCGGGTCGAGGGCGATGGCCTTGTCGTAATCGGGCAATGCCTCTTGGAAACGCGACAGCATGGAGAGGGCGTTGCCGCGGTTGTTGTAGGCACTGGTATAGGTG
>CAYYZT010000055.1:0-1158 GCA_964476015.1 uncultured Chitinophaga sp. | reverse complement strand
GGTGCTATCGTGCTCAATGGCGAGGTTATAATCCTTGATGGCCAGCTCGAAACGGTTTTGCCCGAAGTACGTTACCCCCCTGTTGTTATAAGGCAAGGCTTGGTCGGGGTACCGCTCAATGGTGGTGCTCCACAGCGTGAGCTCGTGGGCCCACATGGGCAGTTGCAGAAAAGACATCGCCCCGAAAAAAAGCACCGCCAATACGCTTGCTACCAACGCCGCACGGCCCAGCCGATACACGGCATACGACAGGGCCAGCCCGGCCGGGAACATCGAGAAGTAAATGTACCTATCCGCCACGTTGGAAAACTTCTGGAAATAGAACGGCACAATGCCCGATACCGTGGCAAAGCCCACGGCAAACAGCAACAGGCACGCCAAAAACGGGCGGGCATGTTTGTAGAACACTGCAAACAATATGGCGATAACGGGCGTAACCAACAGGCTCCACTTCATAAAGCTGGCCCCGATAAGGTGCTGCGGCGTGCGGCCGTAGGAGGCAGCCAAATCGAACGGGGCCACGAGCTTGGAGAGGTAGAAGTTGAGCGCATCCAACGCCAACAGGGGCCGTGCCCAAAGCGGCGGCAGGTAGTTTACGTTGCTGGTGGGCTGGGCCTGGAGAGCCATATATATAAACGGTACGGCCAGCAGCAGGGCGCACCCGGCGTTTACGAGGCTATAATCCCAACGGCGGTGGCGCAACAGTACATCGCCGATAAACATTACCACGGGCAGCACCACCATATTGGGCTTGCTGAGCATGGCCAGGACGAACAAAATGCCGGGGATGGCAAACCGCCGCACGGCGGATTTATTGTCCACCGGCGTACCCCAATAGATAAACAGGGCGGCCAGCCCAAAGAAGGTAGCCAGCAACCCTCGAAACTCCGACACCCACGCCACGCTTTCCACCTGCAAGGGGTGCAGCATAAACACGGCGGCCCCCAACGCCGCGGCGGGTATATGGGGAATGAACAGCCGTATCAAGGCAAACACCAGCCACCCGTTTAGCAGGTGCAACAACAGGTTTGCGGTGTGGAACGGCCATGCCGAGGGGCGGCCCTTGGCATCCTTATCGGTAGCCTTATACATTATGCCCCAAGCCGTATAGCTCACGGGTATGTACAGGCCCTCGTAGGGCTGCTGCCAAAAGTGGCC
>CAYYZT010000054.1:11014-13396 GCA_964476015.1 uncultured Chitinophaga sp. | reverse complement strand
TACGGCCATCATCAACCCGCCGGATGCTTGCATCTTGGCAGTTGGTGGCATCAACAAACGCCTAGTGATGGACGATGATGGCAGCCTGCGCAACGAGAACATCATGAAAGTGACCCTCTCCTGCGACCACCGCGTGGTTGATGGGGCCACGGGCGCACAATTCCTGCAAACGTTTAAATCGTTGTTGGAAGACCCCGTAAGGATGTTGGTATAGATTGCTCGACATAACTAAACGAAAGAGCCACTGCCGTAAAGCAGTGGCTCTTTCGTTTTACTGTAGCAACGTTATTATTTAGTCGCGATAAGGGCAACGCTGAACTCGCAGTTCATGCAATGGCCATAATCGTCGGCTTCCACGCCCTTGTCTTTCTTACAACCTTGGGTAATGAACTTTTGTGAGGCGGTTTTGCCCGGTTTCACGTTCATTTTCTTTTCTATTCTGTAGTTGCCTTTCACCAGCTTGTCATAGTATTTGGCTATCGCTATTACCTCTACTTTATCTTTCGAAAGGTTTTTTACCTCGATTACGTAGTTGCAGGCAATGCCCGTGCGGCCTACCAGGGCCAAACGATATTCAATGGTGGCGGTGGAGCCATCGGCACCCTTTACATCCAAAGGTGCCCATTCGGTAAACTCGCCCATCTTACCGTTTTTGTTGGGTTTGATGTCGCTAATGTTTTGTGCGTTTACATAGGTAGCCATTACACAGAACAAAAGCAGCAAAAAGGTTTTGATAGTTCTCATAGTGCTTGTTTTAGATTGATTACCCAAGCAAAATTTGCCAATAAGCACTATATATAAAAGCCAAAAAGATGTATTGGTAAGTTTTGTAAAAAAATCGGTAGGGTAGTGCTGCGCTCGCTGCTATCCAAATATTTACTTTTGGTTTGGTTGCTGGCAAGTCCGGTTTAAAAAATCCGTAGTACCCCGTACTGCCACGCATAGTAAGTTTGTTTACTTTTGAAACAACAACTACTAAACCAATATGGCAAAAGTAACGCAAGCCCTCACCACTGGTATGAAAGTTATCGGTGGCGGCAACGTGCCCGCTTATACCTTGGAGCACCTCAACGGCAGCCGAAAACACCCTGCCGGTACGTTCGAAACCATTATTATCCCCTACATTGAATTGGGCCGCGATGGTTCGGCGGCGGTAAGTTTTGGAGACGATATGGCCACCGTGAGCCGTAAGCACGCCGCCATTGAGCGCAGGGGCGACGATATTGTTATCAAAAACCTTTCTACCAGCAACCCCACGTTGGTAAATGGCCGCCCGGTAAAGAACGAGTACTTTCTGAACAACGGCGACGAGATACAGCTTTCCATGGAAGGCCCGCGCATGCGTTTCAACCGTTCGGCCAGCGGCACCGCCAAAATGGGCGTTACCAAGCGCATGAACTTGGTGATGCAACAGGCAGTGCGCCCTTACCGTGCGGCGGTTATGGGGTTGGCGGCTATGATTATCGTAATTACGGGCGTGGGCGGTTTCTTCACCTACCAAGGCATGACCACCTTGGCGGCCGAGAACCAGGATTTGCGCAACACCACCGATTCGTTGAAACTGGCGCACCAGGTAGCTAAAGGCGAGCTTTTGGCCACTATCGACAACATGAAGAAAACCAATGATGAAGCTATTACCAAACTGGCTTCCAAAAATTCGGAACTGACGGGTAAGCTGAACCACCTAAGTTCGCAGAACCAACAGCTTCGCAACGATGTAACCGTATTGGCCACCGCGCCAAAAAACAGTAGCGAGGAACTGGCCGCCGCTTACGATAACCTGAAGAACCACGTTTACTACTTGGAAGTTGTCAAATTCCAACTGGTGTACCCCGATGGTTCTTCGGAAGATTTGGATTATGGTTGGACAGGGACAGGGTTCCTTACCAGTGATGGCCGTTTTATTACCGCCCGCCACTGTGTGCAGGGCTGGAGGTTCGGCACGGAAGAGAACGACATTATCCTGAACTCGATGGAGCAAGCAGGGGTAAAGTTCAACCTCACTTTCCGCTGTACCTCGCCCAACAAACAGTTTACTTTCAACTATAGCGATTTTAGGGTAAACGATAAACAAGACGAGACCGTGAACCTTGCCGACTATGATATGGAGGGTATTGTGAAACTGGCCGCGCTCGACCGTTATGATTGGGCCTACGTGCAAACGAATACTACCGATGGCCTTCAGTTCGATGGGCCTTTGTCTACCAATATGAAAGCTGGGTCAAAAGTATTTGCCCTGGGCTTTACGGAAGGATTCGGTGGAAGCAATAACAGTTCCAGCGTATCGCCCATGCTAGGCGAGGCTACGGTGGGCCAAAGCGGGTTGACTGCCGATGGCAACATTAGCGTTACCAGCAAAGGTTGGGGCGCGGGCAACTCTGG
>CAYYZT010000054.1:0-11004 GCA_964476015.1 uncultured Chitinophaga sp. | reverse complement strand
ATCGTGTCGTGGGGGCCGCACATCAAGGGCGACATTGGCTTCTTGGTGCCGATAGCGGAAGTGAAGTAAACAAAAGCAATATCAGTATTTTAGCCGAAGTGGCATTGTATAGGATTTTTCTAACTTTGGAAGCAGACTAACCACTATAGCATTATGGCAAGAGTAACCAAAGCATTGACCACTGGCATGAAGGTATTGGGCGGTGGCAACGTACCCGCCTATACCTTGGAGCACCTTACCAACACCCGCAAGCACCCCGCTGGTTCGTTTGAGACCATCGTAGTGCCTTATATCGAACTTGGCCGCGACGGCAACTGTGCCATAAGTTATGGCGACGATTTGGGCACGGTGAGCCGTAAGCATGCCGCCATTGAGCGCCAAGGTGCCGAAGTAGTAATCAAAAACCTGAGTACTACCAACCCTACTTTGGTAAACGGCAGGCCCGTGAAGAGCCAATACTACTTGAACAATGGCGACGAGATACAGCTTTCTATGGAAGGCCCGCGCCTGCGCTACAACGTAACCACTACCGGCACTGCCAAAATGGGTGTAACCCAACGCATGAACTTGGTGATGCAGCAAGCCGTGAAGCCTTACAAAGCTGCGGTGGCGGGTATAGGTGGTGTGTTGGTATTGGCCATAGCCATTGGCGGGTTCTTTATTTTCCGCCAAAACCAGGATATAACCGTTTTGGCACAGGACAACGAGAAGCTGAAATCGCAGGCCGATTCTTTATTGGCCGAACAGAAAAAGGCCAAGGAAGACTTCAACGCCACTATTGAGGCCATGAAAACCCAAAACCTGCAAGACATCCAAAAGCTGAAAAGCGAGAATGCTAGCCTTGCGGGTTTGGTGGGCAACCTGAGTGCCCAAAACAAGCAGATTATACAAGACGTTCAGGTTATTTCCACGGCACCGCCTTCGGCTGGGCAATCGCTTTCGGCAGTGTACGATGCCGTAAAGGAGAACGTATTCTTCATGAATGTTACCAAGTTTGAACTGGACTACGGCGGCGGCGACAAGGAGCAAATAGAATTTGGCTGGACCTGTACGGGCTTTTTGGTGGACGATGGCAAATTTGTTACTGCCCGCCACTGCATACAAGGCTGGCGTTTTTTGAATGCCGAATCGCCGGAGGCTATGATTTACCTCAACTCTTTGGAGCAGGAGGGCGTGGTGTTCAACGTGGTAATCGAATGTACCTCGCCTACCAAACAACTTCAAATTACTTACCGCGATACCAAGCTCAACGATAAGAACGATGAGGTAATCAAAGGCGAGGATGAGAACGGCAACCTCATTACCGTAAAGCTGGCCGCATTGGATAAAGATGACTGGGCCTATGTGTCCACTAGCAACAGTTCTACCTTGAAATACGACCCATCGCTATCCAAAAACCTAAAGGCGGGCGACAAGGTTGTAGTGCTAGGTTACTCGTATGGCTTGGGCGGTAGCGGCAATACTGCCGACGTGGCCCCGTTGCTGTCGGAGTCTACCGTGGCACAAAACGGGGTAAATCCGGAGGGTTCCATTAGCCTTACCAACCGCAACTTTGGCCAAGGCAATTCTGGTGGGCCAGTGCTTATCAGTACACCCGATGGATATAAAGCTATTGGTATAGTTTCTGCTGGTATGGGCGCCGAAATCGGCTTCATTGTACCTATCGCCGAAATTAAATAACGCACATCACCACCTATGCGCAAACTTCTATCATTGTTGTTATTGTTTGTTTCCCTCGTTTTTGCCCAAGCGCAACCGGGCAAGAGCCTCGATTTAAACGTATTTAAAGACCGCAACCAAACGGTAAAAAACGCCGTGGCCCCTGGCCTGTATATTATACAGCAACAGTATATTGCATTAGACTCTGCCGGTAAAGAATATGGTTTCAACAACCAAGACAATTTCGGTGCGGTTTATAGCGTGGGTATCAGGATTAAGGAGGGTATAATTTTGCCAAGTAGCTTTAAATATCCCGGCAACTTCGACCCGAACTTTGAGCCTTATAAAACCACGCACACTACCCGCACCAGCGGTATCAAGGCCCGAAACGTGGACAGTGTGAAGTATGATGCGTTGAAAGTGGCCGATTTGCAAGCCGATATTCCCCGCATCAACCTAGCTGCGGCAAACGATTATTTCCCCATCAAGCACTATAAGGACGTAAAGGAAGCCAAGCTCGCTTTGATTTACACGGATGATATAACCAAGTTGGAGCAAGAGCCTGCCAAAATCAATATTTTGCAGGTAGATGACCTGAACTGGGACGATAAAGGCATTGCACAGCCCAAAAACTTGGTTATCGGTAATAAAACAGCTTTAGGCGGGGTGCTTTTTCATGAGGAGGTAAGTTTTGGCAAAGTGGTGTACCAGCCCGTGGCTTTTTACGAAAACGTGAACGGCAGTTGGGTATTTACGGCCATCGATATCAAGCAATCGCCTGCTGGCGGGCTCAACCCTATTGATAAAAAGAAGAAATAAACCCTGCTTATGAAAGTCGAGATTTTCGGCAGTACGGATGTTGGGCAAGTGCGCGACCACAACGAAGACAACTTCGTGTTGTGCAAAGACCTCAGCAACCAAGACTGGACCTATAAGCGCGACGACCAGTTCGACCTTGGTCCACTGGGCTCCGTATTGTTCGTGGCTGACGGTATGGGTGGTACCAATGCGGGCGAAGTAGCCAGCGAGATAGCCCAAGCCAGCATAGCGGAAGAGTTTAAAAACGTAACCGCCCTGCCCGGAGACGACCAAGCCATTATGGCTTTTTTGAAGAAGGTTATCGTAAAGGCGCATCAAAACATTGTACACCGCACGCTGGAAGACCCTACCACGGCAGGCATGGGCACTACGGCGGTGGTGTGCTGGGTGGTAAACGAAAAAGCCTACGTGGCATGGTCAGGCGATAGCCGCATGTATTTGTACAGGGAGGGTGCGGAGTTTTCGCCAATTACCGATGACCATTCCATTGTGTGGGAATTGGTAAAGAACGGCCAGCTTACCGCAGAGGAGGCCCGTACGCACGAAAACAGCAACATCATTACCCAAAGCCTTGGCGACGATTCGCGCGGCCCGAAACCCGATGCCAAAATGGTGCCGCTGCACCAAGGCGATCGGGTAATGCTCTGCAGTGATGGCCTTAGCGGCATGATAAGCGACAACATGCTCGGGGGCATGCTTAGCGGCCGCCTAAGCACTGCCGATACCTGTAAAGAACTCATCAATGCCGCCAATGCTGCTGGGGGTACGGATAACATTACTGTACTGCTGTTGGACGTATTGGAGGGTAAGGCCGCACCAGTGGCTGCCCAATCATCGTCCAACGTAAAAACGGCCGTATCGCAAGGGCCGAACCCGATTAATACCGTAGCATCCAAAGGCGGAGGGCCGAGTAAAGGTTTGGTGGTTGGTGCCGTGGTAATATTAGCAATTGTAGCCGCTATCGTATTTTTTGTGGCAAAACCCGGTGCGGGGGAAGTAGGAACCGACGGCACGGATACCCTAAGCAACAATATAGATACGTCCGCTAATACTTTGGTAGTGGATACCCCTGCACCCACCCAGCCAGTGCCAGAGGAGACGGTGACTATTCCAGCAACTACGCCGAGCACTACCACACCCAACAACCCCGTGCAGCGCAACAACACGCCTGCGCCCAGCCAAGCACCGCCCGGAACCTCGGGTGAGAAGCCGGACGTAAACAACCCAAAGCCAACACCTATGGATACCAGTGATTTGCCCAAGGTGAACGTAACCATACCGAAGGATACCACCAAAGCCCCCGGCCTTACGCCGCGCAAGCCTACCACGCCGGATATTACCCCGCTGGACAGTACGCCACCCAAACAACAACAGAAGAAGAAGTAACCACTAAAATATACTGTTATGACACGTTGCCAAGAATGTGGATATTCCAACGAACCGGGAGCTTCGGTTTGCAAAAAATGCGGTAGTGCCCTGCAAGATGCCGCCGGTACCCCATCACCGTCGCACCATTTGCCGCAAGGTTCAGCCGGTGGAACCCCTACCATGATAGGTGGCGCATCTGCCGCACCGCCCGCAGACAATGGCGGGGGCCGCGTATCGCATCCTACCGTGGTGGGCAACCGCTCCAATATGCCCGCTTGGGACGATAATACCACCACTCCGCCAACTCCATCGGCCCCTACCGCTGCCAGTGCGGCCACGGGCAATGTGGCCAAGTGCCCGTCGTGTGGTTTCTACCCCCTGCGCAACGAAGTGTCGGCGGCCAGCCCGTGCCCTAACTGCGGCAATACGGGCGGAGCCTCGGCCAGCCAGCCCTCGCAGCCAGCCGAGCAACCTGCTGCTAGCCATCAAATGCAAAAGGCCGCAGGGGCAAATAAAACCATTCGCTTGGGCGATTTGACTCCTGCCGAAGAAGAAAAACCGGAGTTTAAACTGGTGGACGAGCGCAGCCAGAACGCCAAGGAGTTTACAGGCGCGGAAGTATCGGTAAACCGCGACAATTTGGATGCTGGCAATATGAGCATTTCGGGCCAAGAGCACGCCAAGTTTGTGTTTGAAGACGGTAAATGGTACTTGAGCGACCAAAGCTCCAACGGGGCTACGTTTATTCAAGTAAAAGGCAAGGTGGAGTTGGAAGAGGATGCCAAGATTTTAATCGGCAACAAAATCTATACTTTTAAATCGAAGTAACGTGAGTGCGCCCAGTTTTACACCCGAGAAAGTAGATATTACGCCCGGCTATGTTTTCGCCAGCGATAAGGGTTCGTATAAGGTTATCAAGGAACTGGGCGAAGGCGGCTTTGGCAGCGTGTATCTGGTGGAGGGAAACGGGCACAAGTATGCTTTGAAGATTACCAAAATGTGGAACTTCCTGCCGCAAGAAAGGCAAGAGTATGCTAAGCGTTTCAGGCAGGAATATGAGCACGGCAGCAATCTGGAATCGGAGTATGTGGTGCGTAGCCACGATTTCCACCACGTGGGCGGCAACCCCTATATGCTGATGGACCTCTGCCCCGGCGGTGCGTTGCGTGACAGGGTAGGGGATAGCCTATCCTCAGTCGAAGTCAATCAGATAGCGTACGGTATATTGAAAGGTTTGGATGCCTTGCATACCAAGGGCATCATCCATCGCGATATCAAGCCTGAAAACATTTTGTTTAAGGAAAACAGCGTTCCGGCCTTGGCGGATTTCGGTATTTCGGCCTCCATCAAGAAACGCCATACCGTGGCCAATTTCCGGGGCCACGCCAAGCAGGTATTTGCCACGGGTACTTATTCCCCGCCCGAACAAAGCGACCCCACCAAGGCGTTTAAGGTGATGGGCAATACCAATGATATCTATGCTTTTGGAGTGGTAATGTATGAGTTGCTTACCAAGGGGACATTACCCTACGGAGATTTTGAAGCTTATTTAGCTGATATGCCTGGGTACGAGCAAAAAAAGAAACTCGGCACTTGGGACCGCCAAACCTTGGAACGTAGCGGTGCCGATAGGCTTTGGGTAGAAGTGATAGAGAAATGCCTGCGCCCCGAAGCCACGGAGCGTTACCAGTTTGCCAGCGATATTATCGCAAAGCTGAACCTTACGGCAAGCCGCAGCATCAAAAAGAAAGAACCCATCCCCGTATTGCCGCACCACCATTGGCTGCTCAAGGTAATGAACGGCGACGAAATTGGCCGAACGTATAACCTTTCCAACCTCTTGAGGTTGCAGGGCAAGAAATTGCTCACCATAGGCTGGTTTAACCCGGAAAACCCTTTTAGCAATGATATTGGCGTGGTGGAACAGTTTACCAACTATATTTCCAATTTCCACGCCACGTTGGAGTATGACCTTGCTACCAATTACTGGTACATCCGCGACGGGCAATGGCGCAGCAAGGACGGTGTGCCTGGATGGTACCGCTCTACCAACGGGGTTTTGGTCAACTCCATGCCCGTGGATGACAGGGGCATTATGCTACACCCGGAAGATATTATTACCGTAGGCGATACTACTATTCAAGTCGGTATCGTATAGCCACGGCTATCTTTGTAGCGTGGTGGGCTTATTTCATCCATCATTCTTGGCTAAATCCTTTTTGTTGATAGTATAAAGAAATCGGCCCTGCTCTAAGCAAGAGCAGGGCCGATTTCTTTATAGTTGCCTGCATGGGGCTGTTATTGCTTAATCAATTTGGTAGTGGTTACTTTCTCGCCCGGTACCATGGCGGCTACCACGTATGTGCCGTTTTGTAATTGGCCGAGGTCAAGTTTTATTTTGTTCAATCCGCTTACCAGCGAGTTTACTTTTTGGCTGTGTACCAAGCGCCCGGTAATATCAAACACTTGCAACGTAGCTTCGCGACCATTGCTGATAGACAACTCGAATGTTGCCGTTTCAGTGGCTGGGTTAGGGTAAACTTTCAGTGTTGGATTCGTATTCGTTTTTACCACGTTCTCCACACCTACTAGGTCTTTGCAAGGCGCTACGTCACAAATAAGCGGGGTTAGGGTTGTGGTACGGAAGATGCCGCGGCCGTGGGTACCAGCGTACAGCACGCGGCAATCCATATCATACAGTGGATCCATACGTACTTGGAAGGTAGGTACGGCACCAAACGATTGGCTGTTTTCTGTTGACCATGTAACATTGCTGCCACCGTCCATAACATTGGCAGTGCTCCACACGCCCAGTTCGGTGCCGAGTATAAGGTTATTGCCATTGTAATAGTCATATACGGCATCGTACACTGGCATCAAAGGCAAGTTGCTCTGTATGGATTCGTAAGTGGGCATTGGCGTGGTTTGTCCCACTACAGGGTCGTTTCCGTTCATGGTTTGGTACACGTAGTTGCTGTTGCCATAGTTGCCAAAGGTAACTGCTACTTGCGCGCCGTTGGTAGCGTTAACTGCAATACCCGTTACATAACGGCCACTGGTGCCCGGCACGGTGATATTAACCCTCCTAACGCCTTGGTGCGAACCGTTGGCCACGCCCGCCGCTGGGAAATTCCAGTTATTGCGATCGAGAGGTGAGCGGAAAGAGTAGCTAAATATGGAGTCAATAAACTGGATGTTGGCATCGGCGGTATCCGTTGTGGTATTCACACGGGTAAGAATGGAGTCAAGTGTGTAGCCTTCGCCAATACCATCGATACGATACAGGTTACCATTTTGGGTGCCGGCAAATACTACGCCTTGCTCAGAAACCGTAACAGCGGTAGCGGTACCCGCTACCGGAATGTTGAACCAAGTAGGGGATAAGGCGGTGTTTAGTGCATTTGGAGCAAACCATAATCCGTTGTTGGTGCAAAGGAAAAGGATTCCTTTTTCCAATTTAACGTTTATGGTTTCAGCCGTTACGTCGGTTGATATTACTGTTTGGGTAGCAGAGTTGAAACGAACGCGCTTTTTGTAAACAGTGGTAGGTACAAGAGAGTCAAATTCGTACAACGTAAACGGGGCTAGGAACAACGCACCTTGGTCGGGTTCGCAGTCTGAATTTGCGTCAATATACTCTCCCAACGCACAACCATAAGATTGGGTACAGTTTACCGAGCGTTGCAAACGGCCACTGTAAACTGTTGCGAAAGAAACGCAAGGGTTCAAACGAGAGATAGCACCGTCGCCACCGTCGCCGCCGTTCACTTCACGATAACTCATGGGGGCGTTGTTGCGGCAGTCGTTATAGTTGGTACCGTTATCTTGCGTGCCGCCTAACACATAACCATTGTAGCTAGTGCCGAAGCCATAGAACTGCGTAATGGCCAAGCCTTTGTTGCGAGGGGTAAATTTAGGGAACTGGCTTTGGGCATCGGTACTTTTGTACACGCCGCCGTCGCCGCCTATAAACATGATATTAGGATTGGTAGGGTGGAAAGTTACCACGTGCATGTCAGCATGCACATAATATGGGTTCGACGGGCTTTCTGGCTGCCAGTAAGCAATCAAATCGCGGCCACCGTTTACGTTTACGCTCCACAGTTCCAACTGGCCACCGATAATTAGGCGGTCAGGATTGGCTGGGTCGATACCGAAGGCAATGTTCCAAGAGCCTTGTTGGCCTAGCGGGTTGAAGCCGTTGCTGCTACCAGTTACCACAGTCGACCATGTTTGGCCATAGTCCGTAGAGCGATAAATGCCTTCCAATTCACCAGAGAAACCAGTGCGCGAGATACAGGCGTAAACCAATCCTGGGCGAGACTTGATAGTAGCAAACTCCGTACGGCCAATACGGGTTTGGATAGGGAAGCCATTGGAACCCGTAAATTCGGTAAAGGAAATAGTACCGCCCACGTCTTGCGAACGGTAAGCCCTGCCACCGATTACGGCATAAGCCGTGCCGTTGGTTAGGTCGGTAGCTACTTCCATACAAACCAAACCTTGAAGGCCAGGCAATATGCCAGGAGCATCGGTAAAGGAGTTGCCACCGTCGGTAGTTACGGCCAAGCCACGGTGTGTTGCCACATAAAACCTGTTGGCATCAAACGGGTCGAAAGCTATTTCGTAGATAAAAGACCAACGGGTGTTGTTGCTGTTGGCAGTCGGCACCGTGGCCGGCAGTTGCACAAAAGTCTGGCCACCGTCGGTAGAGCGGTATATGCCGCTACCCATAAAGCCTGGGGCACCAAAGGTATTGGGCACACCGTCCAACACAGGTGCAAAGCCCTCGCCTGTACCTATGTATATATCGCCATTAGGGGCAATGCGCAAGGTGCTGATGCCCACGTAGTCGTTATCCATGGTCCAAGGGTGCAATTGCCAGTTAAGGCCGCCGTCTTCGGAGTAGAACAAGCCGCCAGCAACGCCGCCGCACCACATTTTGTTAGGGTTGTTGGGGTCGATGGCGATGCCGCGCGTACGGCCGCCAATATTGTCGGGGCCCAGCTCTTGCCAGTTGAGGCTCAAGGAACGGCTACCATTGCTTTTAAGCTGTTTTGCAGCAAACCATTGGTTACGGGCATTAATAATGTCGTTGATGGAAACGATGCCGGTATGCTGGTTTGCACGTACCATGTACAACCATTCCTTGGCACCCATAATGCCTTTTTTGTCTTTGTTTTTACCGTATTTTTTTTTGAGTTGCATGGCGGGTGAATCGCTTGCTCCCGCCATCGGGTCGGCTTGTGAAAGCAATCCCGTGGCCCAATACCCAGCTGCGGCAAGTACGAAAGCGGCAGCTAAGACGAAAGTGATTTTTTTCATCTCTAGATTTAAATTTTTGAAACCTTATTATTTGGTAAGAATGCTGCCACAATCTTACAGTCACACAAATTTACGCAAAAATTAACAACAATCAGATATGCCGCTCCGCGTGATACGACGAGCGCACCAATGGGCCGCTCTCCACATAACTCAACCCCCGCTTCAAACCCTCTTCCCGGTACATCTCAAAAACCTCCGGCGTAACATATTCTTTCACCTCCAAGTGCATGCGCGTAGGTTGCAGGTATTGGCCTATCGTCATTACGTCGCAGCCATGTGCTGCCAAGTCTTCCATTATCTCGAACACTTCCTCGTGCGTTTCTCCCACGCCTACCATAATGCCGCTTTTGGTGCGCATGCCGCCATCTTTTAGCTGCTTTATCACGTTTAGGCTACGCTGGTAGTTGGCCTGCGGGCGCACTAGGCGATACAGGCGTTTCACCGTTTCCATGTTATGCGATACTACTTCGGGTGCTACTTCTATGATGTCGTTTATGGCCTTTTGGTTGCCTTTGAAATCCGGAATCAATGTTTCCATGGTGGTGCCGGGGCTTATTTCCCTTACGGCCCTTACGGTTGCGGCCCATACCTTGGAGCCGCCGTTGTGCAGTTCGTCCCTATCCACAGAGGTAAGCACGCAGTGCTTTACGCCCATTAGCTTCACGGCTTGGCCCACGCGCTGCGGCTCTTCCCAATCTATGGCTGCGGGGCGGCCTGTTTTTACGGCACAAAACGAGCAAGAGCGTGTGCAAACGTTGCCCAATATCATAAACGTGGCCGTGCCTGCGCCCCAACACTCGCCCATATTGGGGCAGTTGCCGCTTTCGCAAATGGTGTGCAGCTTATATTCGTCAACCAAGCCGCGCACTTTGCGGTAGCCTTCGCCGGTGGGCAGCTTTACGCGTAGCCAATTGGGCTTGCCTACCCGGCGGTCTTTTTTATTTACAATGTCCAGCTCAATCATGGGAAGTATAGTGGTGCAAAGTTAGCCATTTTTGGCTTTAATGGTTTCCAGATAGACCGATGCATTTGCCGTGTCTTGATACTCAATGCCAGCGAGGTGCGAATCGTTTCCTTGAACCGGATATTTTTTAGACGAACGTCTACTTTTTTTTGCCGAAACGGTAATTGATATACTGCCAAGCCGAGCGGTTGCCCTGCTTTAAATCCACCCCGAAGAGCAGGAACAGGTAGTATAGTGCAAAATTGACCGTTCTGCTCATTCCCAGCCTTACCACCCTTAAATACTTCGGCCAAACGCTATGGAAAAGCAACAGATGGGCGACCAACAACATCCAAAACCACACCTCGGTACATGCGAGCAGCAGCAAAGCTGTAAGGGGCAACCACTCCTCGTACAGGTGGTTGGGCAGGTAGCGCCATTTGTGCCGCCACCAGTTGCGTGTGTGCGGCCGAGGCTCCCATTGCAAGTAGCACAAGGCAATCAACAATAAAATTGTAGCAAATATAAAGGGCGCGCCCGGCAGTATATACCAAAGGGTAACGCCCCACAAAAAAAGCAGCGCCAACTCTATGGGCAGCAGCACCCGCACCACCAAGTTTGCCGCCCGTTTGGTTCCCCACCGCAATACCCAATTGCCGTTGCCACTCAAGCGGTCTTTTTTGCGGTCGTCTATTTGGTGCATGATGATGTTGCGTATGCCTGCCATGAGTTGCCATAAAATTAGCGACAACCAAAAAGTATGGCTAAAAAATGCCCACTCCTGCACCACCAATAGCAATAGCACCACCGAAGGTATTGCGCGGCTGTACAGCGCATCGGCCAAGATGCCGCCTAGGTTATGTTTAAGGCGCGGGCCCGGTAACGAGTAC
>CAYYZT010000053.1:0-13639 GCA_964476015.1 uncultured Chitinophaga sp. | reverse complement strand
ACCGACGAGCACGGTTGCAAGGCCAACGGCGAGGCGAGGATTGAGGTAATAGGTGGCTGCGGCGACGACATTTTCCTGCCGAACACCTTTACGCCTAACCGGGATGGCAAAAACGATGTGTTGCGTGTGCGTGGCTTAACGGATAGCGGCCTGAAAATCTTCCGCATCTTCGACCGCTGGGGCAACATGGTGTACGAAAGCAACGACATAAGCGAAGGCTGGAACGGCATATACAATGGCCGCCCGCTGGATGCCGGGGTGTTTGTTTACTACTTCGAGGCCCTTTGCACCAACGGCATGACCGTAACCCGCAGCGGCAACGTAACATTGATGAGGTAGACGATGGTCCACGGTCCACGGTCCACGGTTGACAGACCACAAAAATCTTGTCATCCGCCTCAGGCGGACCTCCTAGCACCGTTGCGCCAAAGTTTAATGATAGAATGGTTAAGAGAGAGAAGAAACGTAATTCATAAATCTAAAAAACGTACATAAAGAAAGAGAGAGTTTTGGTTAAGAGCAGGCGCGGCCCCTTCCACACAAGGAAGGGGCCGCGCCTGTTATAGCAAGTCGATAGCGGACATACCACTTCAACCTGTATCTATTGTGGCTTTAATTTACTATAAGCCAGTCAAATAGATAAAGCCAAGTACCTTTTTGCATTAACTGGAGTATATTACTTGTTGCCGTATACCGCAAACGGTATTATCATCTCTTCCAACGATATGCCGCCGTGCTGGAACGTATCGCGGAAGTAGTTGACGAAATGGTTGTAGTTGTTCGGGTACACAAAGAATTTATCCTCCCTCGCAAAGATAAACGTGGAGCTTACGTGCTGGCGAGGCAGCCCGGCATCCAAAGGGTTCTTCACCTCGAACACGTCGCGGTTATCAAAGTTCAGGTTTTTGCCGCTCTTGTAGCGTATGTTGGTGGTGGTGGCACGGTCGGCAATGCATTTGCTGGGCGTGTTCACCCGCTTGGTGCCGTGGTCGGTAGTGAAAATGATATTCACCTTTTTGCCCGCCAGTTTTTTAAGCGCGTTGTGCAGCGGCGAGTGGTCGAACCACGAAAGGGTGAGCGAGCGGTAGGCCGCCTCGTCGCTGGCCAATTCTTTCAACACCTCCATTTCCGTTCGGGCATGCGAGAGCATATCCACGAAGTTGTACACTATTACGGTAAGCTGGTTGTTGAGGTAGTTCAACACGTTGTCTTCCAGCTTGCGGCCATCGGCGTGGTTGGTTACTTTGATGTATTCGCTCTTGATAGGCTCACGGAAGGTACGTTTCAGGAAAGAACGCAGGAACACATCTTCCGAAAGGTTTTTGCCACCCTCGTCCTCGTCATTCTTCCAGTCGTTAGGAAACTGCTTTTCGATGTCGATAGGCAGCATTCCAGCAAAAATGGCGTTGCGGGCATATTGCGTGGCCGTGGGCAGGATGCTGTAAAACGTTTCGTCCGTCACCATGCGGAAGTTCTCGTTTACCATGGGCTGTATGGTACGCCATTGGTCCAGCCGCAGGTTGTCTATCAGCACCAAAATGGTAGGCGTGTTGGTATCGGCCTTTACCACGGGCACCACTTTTTCGGCCATCAGTTGGTGCGACATTATGGGGGCATCCTTGGCCCTGCCCTTTACCCAATCAATATAGTTGCGGATGATGAACTTGTTGAATTCCACGTTGGCTTCCTGCTTCTGCATGTTCAGCACTTCCTTCATGCCTACGTCGCTGTTGCTACGGCCCAGTTCCAACTCCCAGTGGATGAGGTTTTTATACAGTTCTACCCATTGTTGGTGGTCCAGTTGGTCTTGTATGGTGCTAAAAATGCGCTGGAATTCCTTTTGATAGTCACTCGTGGTTTTGGCACTCACCAAGCGTTTGTTGTCTATTATTTTTTTGAGGGTGAGCAATACTTGGTTCGGTTTCACGGGCTTGATGAGGTAATCGGCAATCTGCGAGCCGATGGCCTCTTCCATGATGTCCTCTTCCTCGTTTTTGGTAATCATCACCACGGGCAGGCCCGGTTTGTTGCGCTTTATCTCGGTAAGGGCCTCTAGGCCGGATATGCCCGGCATGCTCTCGTCTAGAAACACCACGTCCACGTTTTCGGTCTTGCAGTGGTCAATGGCGTCCCGGCCATTGGTAACGGGGGTAATAGTGTACCCTTTGCTCTCCAAGAACATGATTTGCGGCTTTAGCAAATCTATCTCGTCATCCGCCCATAGTATGTTTATATTGTTCATCAGGATTGGCTAGTTTTGTTGTAAAGTTAGTATAAGTTACCTTTCATTCGCCCACTTGCAAACGCCCATTAATAAAAGAAAGATATTCAACGACCCCGTGTACGGATTTATTACCATCCGCCACGAGGTGATTTACGACCTTATCGAGCACCGCTACTTCCAGCGGCTGCGGCGCATCAAGCAACTGGGCATGAGCCACTACGTGTATCCGGGGGCTTACCACACGCGTTTCCACCATGCGCTGGGTGCCTTGCACTTGATGCAGTTGGCCGTGGAAGAACTGTGCGCCAAGGGCCACGATATTTCGCCCGAGGAGCAGGAGGCGGTGTGCATCGGCATCTTGCTGCACGACATAGGGCACGGGCCGTTTTCGCATGCCTTGGAGCGTTGCTTGGCACCGGGCATTTCGCACGAGTTTTTGAGCGAGCTGATTATGGACTCGCTGAACGAGGAGTTTGGTGGGAAATTGACCCTGGCCATCCAGATTTTTCAAGGGAAGTACCATAAGAGGTTTTTGCAGCAACTCATTAGCAGCCAACTGGATATGGACCGGTTGGATTATTTGGTGCGCGACAGTTTTTACACCGGCGTGCAGGAGGGGTCCATCGGCTTCGACCGCATTATTAAAATGCTGGAGGTAAAGAACGATGAACTGGTGATTGAGGCGAAGGGTATTTATTCGGTGGAGAAATTCCTCGTGGCCCGACGGCTGATGTATTGGCAGGTTTATCTGCACAAAACCGTGCTTTGCGCCGAGCAGATGATGGTGAAAGTGCTGATGCGCGCCAAAGAACTGGCCGCGGACGGGGCAACATTGTTCGCCACGCCGAGTTTGAGCTATTTCCTGTACCACGAAGTAAAGCGGGAGGAGTTCGACTCGCCCTATACCGACGCGCTGGAACAATACCTGCGCATGGACGATAACGATATTATGGCCAGCGTAAAGCAGTGGGTGTACCACGACGACCCGGTGCTACGCCGCCTGTGCAAAGGCTTGGTGGAGCGCAAGCTTTATAAAGCCGAACTGTACAACGAGCCCGTATCAACCGAGTATGTGGATGCGCTCAAAACAAAGGCCCAAGCATATTTCAAGGTAGGGGAGGAGGACGTGGATTATCTGGTGCTGCACGGCAGCACCAGCAACAGTGCCTACAATATGGACAAGGGCAACATCAATATCCTCTTTAAAGACGGCAGCCTAAAAGACGTGGCCCGCGCCAGCGACCAGCTCAACATCCAATACCTCGCCCAGCCCGTGGTGAAGTATTTTGTGTGTTACCCGAAGGAGTTGGTTGTCTGAAGCAGAATTTACAGAATTAGGGGATTTAAGAATTTGGTATTGGAGTGGTTTTGTAAAACCATTCTTTGAATTAACCCTTCACAACTTTGGTTATCTTTATTGTATGAAGTACATCATTGAGATAGATGCTGACAATAATCTAGGCGCTCAATTACTGAAGTATATAGCCGATATGCATGCTCCCGCCAATGTGGTGAAAATCCACAAGGCATCGACTTTAACCGATGAAGAAATGGCATTGCCCGGCAAAAAACCAACTAAAGAGCAGTTGGAAGAGTGGCTCTCCTTACCAGATTATGGTTTTGTAGAAGCCGATGAGGCATTGGCATTGTTGAAAGAGGAATTAGCAACTTACAGAAAGACCAAAAAATGAAATTGGTCATTCAACGAAGGGCATTGAAGGCCATGTTGTCAGTAGCCAAATGGGTGGAGGATCAAAACACGGAGGGTGCTGGCGATAGGTGGTTGGATACAGCGATGGATGAGTTTAAGAGACGGGCTAAAGCAGGTGCCAAACACGTAATTTGCAACAATCAATCTTTAGCGAGATTAGGCCATCGGTGTTTTATGTACGGCAATTGGATGATTGCCTACAAGATCGAAAACAATCAATTTATTGTGAGTCGATTTATTTGGGCTGCAAAGCTAGTGTGATTTGTCTGAATCAGATTTTGCAGCATTTGAGAATTACAGAATTGTATTGGTATATGCATGATGTGAAATTATAAGGGGCAAGGTATTAGTGTAAATGAATTCTATAATCCTTAAATTCTGTAAATTCTGATCAACGACAGAAGCCGCACCCCTTGGGGAAACGGCTATCTATCGCTCAAAACCAACCTCTGTATCTCCTCAATATCTTTCTTCACATCGTTCTGCACGATCGTTCATCACAGTTCCATTCCCTACATCCGTTCTACACATCTGGCAGGGTCGGTTTGCGTAACTCTTGTAGCCGTTAGCGGCCAGCGGTAATGCCGTTGCCGAGTTCTACTGCGGGCAGCGTTTTTACCGAGCCGTCGTTGTTAGTCAACTTAATGCGGTAGTATGTTTTGTTGCTGGCGGTCAACTCCGTGTCTTGGTAGCGGAAAGGCTTCGAAGGGTCTTCGATGGTGCTGCCCTCTACCGATGCCACGGTGGTAAAGTTTTGACCGTCGGCACTCTTTTCAATTTCGTATTTCTGGAAAGGCTTGTTCTCGCTATTCAGCAGGCTCAAGGTTACGTTATCCTTGCGGATGCTGGCGGTAAGGTATACCTCGCCGAAGATGCGGGCACCGCAGAAGCTCACAAAAGTAGAGTCGATGCTGCCGCCGTCCACGTTCATAAAGTTGGCCGAGCATACGTCGATGTTGCCCTGTATGTAGCCGTCTTTGCTGTTCACAAAACGGTTGTTGGCAATCAACTGGCCACCGTTTCCGGTTATGATGCCCACGTTATCCAGTATGTTGCCCACCACCATGCTCTGGTTGTTGTGCAGCTTACCGGTGTTTATCATGTCCTTTTGCGTTTCGAGGATGCTTTTGTTCAGTACCGTGCCGCGGTTGGTAAGGCCTTCTACGATGGTGATGCCGTTGTTCAGCAGCAAGCCTTGGTCCATCACCACGAGGTTTTTGTTGCCCGTGAATTTGGCTTGGGATTTTACAATCAAGGCACCCTTTACCACCACGTCCACGTTCAGGTTTATGTTGCCCGATAGCAGTACGGTGTCGCCTTCGTATATCACGTTGCCGGGGTAGCCGTCTTTCCACAGCTTGGCATCGTTAAAGCTGCCGTTGCCGGTTACGGTATGGGTAGTGGCCGAAGCAGAAAAGCTCAGGCTCAGCAATGCAGCGAGCAAGAGCGCAATGAATTGGAATTTGGTAACCATGTTTTTGACTGTCGAGTAACCCTTAACTGCGTGTGCGATAGAAGTATTTGTCATGGGTTTTCGGTGTTTTGCTGTTGTTAAACTTATCCTCTTCTACGGGGCTGGGCAGGCAAAGGTTACGGCGGTGCCGCAAAAAAGTGGCGCGGCAGGATAAGTTACCGTTATCAATGGAGGCTACCAGTGGCATCGCTACTTAAAAAAAGCTTACTTTTATACAGCTAACACACATTGGTTTTAACCCTTTCCCATTCGGCGCAAACCGAATGTTTCCCTATAGCAGCATATGAAACAGCGTATCGCGATTGTTTTGTTTTGGACGATTTTGATTATCTGTACCATTTGGGTGGCATATACCAAGGCCCAGTCGCAACCCAGCACGGTGCAGCCGGGCCAAACCTCGGAACTGTTGCCGGGCAAAAAAAACAAGCGGCTTAAAAAGAAGATACCCGGTATGCCTTCGGGCATCGGCAAGCCAGAAGACCGCTATGCCCGTTATACTTGGGAAATGAGCCGCTTGGTAAACCCCAAAACGGGCAAGCTGCCCCATAACATCCGCTTGAAGGAAATGGCGTTTGCCAAGGGCATCTCCTACAAAACCTCCCTAAGCACCGGCACCGTATGGAGCAAGCGCGGCCCGTTTAACGTAGGTGGCCGCACCCGTGCCTTGGCGTTGGATGTAACCAACGAAAGCACCTTGCTGGCAGGTGGCGTAACGGGCGGCATGTACCGCAGTACCGATGCCGGCCAAAGCTGGACCAAAACCACCACGCCCGAGCAAATGCACAGCGTAACCGCCCTAGCGCAGGATAAACGCCCCGGCAAAACCAACGTGTGGTACCACGGCACGGGCGAGTATTACGCCATTATCAGCGCATCCATAGTACAGGCCAGTGGCAACGGTATATATAAGAGTACCGATAGCGGCCAAAGCTGGCAGTTGCTGCCGTCCACGGTATCCAACACGCCCACCACGCTGTATGCCAACGATTTCGATTTTGTGTGGGACATTGTGACCGACCACACCGATGCCAACAACGATGTGGTGTTTGCGGCCGTTATCAACGGCATTTACCGCAGCCGCGATGGCGGGGCCACTTGGGCACCCGTGTTGGGCGGCACCACCAACCCCGGCAACCAAACCGAGCATTATACCTCCATTGCCATGGCCCCTTCGGGCGTGTTGTATGCTTCCATTAGCGGCAGCAGGGCTTATAGCGGTATTTGGCGCAGTGCCGATAAGGGCGATACTTGGGCCAAAATCCGTACATCCAGCGGCATCAACAGCCTCAATAGGGTAGTAATTGCCATTACCCCGCAAAACGAGAACCGGGTATATTTCCTTACCCAGCAGCTTGGGCACAAGTTGTTTAAGTATGAATATGTATCTGGCGATGGAACAGGCACCGGCGGCGTGTGGACGGATTTGAGCGGAAGCTTGCCTGCCACCAACTGCAAATACTTTTACGATTTCGATTTCGGCCCCTACGATTCGCAGGGCGGGTATGATATGTGCATGGCCATCAGCCCCACCGATAGCAACCTTATTTTACTGGGTGGTACCAATGTATATAGAAGCACGAATGGTTTTGCCAACGCTGATAGCACCGCTTGGATAGGTGGCTACCGTTGCGACCCTGTTACGCCATCGGATTATGTGTATCCCAACCACCATCCTGACCAGCACAAGTTTATCTTTTCGCCCTCAAATCCCAATACGTTCTTTACCGCCAGCGATGGCGGGGTGCACAAAACGCTCGACATCCGCGCCGATTCGGTAAGCTGGATTTCGTTGAACTCCGGCTACGTTACTACCCAATTCTATACCACTGCCCTGGAGCCGGGTGCCACCAACAGCGAGCACATAGTGGGCGGTATGCAAGACAACGGCACTTATTTCACCAATTCCGCTGACTGGCAGCAGCCATGGGAATGGGTGTTTTATGGCGATGGGGCTTATTGCGCCATTACCCCCAACAGGCAAAACTATTACCTCTCTTGGCAATCGGGCAAAACGTTTAAGTTCACCATTGCCGATGATGGCACGGTAACGGGCCTAACCCGTATAGACCCTACGGGTGGCGGAAATTACCAGTTCATCAATCCCTTTATCCTCGACCCTGTTACCCACAACCAGATGTATCTGGCGGCGGGCACCTATATTTGGCGCAATCTGGATTTGGGGGCCATCCCTATCGTGGGCGATGAATACAACAGCATCAGCACGGGTTGGGTACGGGTGGATGCCTCGCTTACGGGCAACCCGGTGTTCGATGGCACCGTTACGGCCTTGGCCATGTCCAAAGCCGACAATAACATATTGTACTACGGTACCAACGCCTCCAATCTTTACCGTTTGGATAGTTTGCAAGGTGGCACCGTTACTAAAACCATCATTGGCAGTCCTGATTTTGCGGGCTACGTAGCGGCTATATCCGTAAGCGATGCGGATGCTAACTATGTACTGGTGTGCATTTCCAACTACGAGGTATTGAGCCTCTTCCACAGTACCGATGGCGGCCAAAACTGGACGGAAGTGGGCGGCAACTTGGAAGAAAACACCGACGGTACGGGCAACGGCCCGGCAGTATTGTGGGTGAGCCGTTTGGAATTGCCCGACAGCACCGTGTATTTTGCGGGTACTTCTACTGGCCTGTATAGTGCTACCGAGTTAAATGGCCGCAACACTGTTTGGCGGCCCGAAGGGGAGGGGAGCATCGGCAATGTGGTAATCAATATGGTGCAAACCCGCCCTCATGACGGCAATGTGGTGGTGGCCACCCATGGCACGGGCATGTACAGTGCCCGATATAAGGATGTGGTATCGGTGCCGGAAGTGCGGCAATCGCCATTGCAGGTGCTGTTGTACCCAAATCCCGTGGCCTCGCAAGCGGTGTTCAAATTTTCGCTGGCGCAAGCAAGTGCCGTTACGCTGGATGTTTATAGCTTGGATGGAAAACAGGTAAAACGCCTGCTCAACCAACCATTATCGGCAGGCGAGCACACTACCGTGTGGGATGGGGCCGATACGCAGGGCAACCGTTTATCGGAGGGCACTTATCTCGGGGTGCTGCAAGCCAACGGACAGCGGCAAACCATAAAGCTTGTAATAACCCGTTAGCAGCATGAGCAAAAAGAAAGGTCTTCGGTTTTTGGTTGCGCCCAATACGCTTAAGGGTAGCATCAATGCCATTGATGCTGCCAAGGCACTACGCAAGGGTATCGAGCGCGGTGCACCGAATGCCGTAGTGGTTGAGCAACCGATAGCCGATGGCGGAGAGCTCACTACCGAGATATTGGTAACGGCTTTGGGAGGCGCATTTAAGGAGGCTGTGGTGCGCGACCCGCTCGGGCGCGAAGTGAAGGCTAGGTATGGCCTAGTGGACGATGGCAAAACGGGCGTGCTGGAACTGGCCGCCGCCTCGGGTATTTCGCTGCTCAAGCGCGACGAACTGAACCCCATGCGGGCCTCTACTTTCGGTACGGGGCAGCTTATCAACCATATACTCGACCAAGGCTGTAAAAAGATATTGATGGGCTTGGGCAACAGTGCCACCGTGGATGCGGGCACGGGTATATTAAAAGCCCTCGGCATAAGGCTTACGGAGCGCAACAAGAGTGCCATCCCTTTGGGTGGCAGCTATTTGCATACCATCGTAAACATCGATACCGCCGAAATGGACCACCGCCTGCACGATACCGAGATAGTGGTGTTGTGCGATGTGGAAAATACCCTGTTGGGTAAAGAAGGCGCGGCCTACGCCTATGCGCCGCAAAAAGGTGCCACCGGCGAGCAGGTAAAGCTGCTGGAGGAGAATCTCCAGCATTTTGCCAAAGTGAGCAAAACGTTGTTCGGGTTCGATTTGGCCGCCATCAAGCACGGCGGTGCTGCGGGCGGCGTAGCGGCTACCTTGGCTACGTACCTCAATGCCAAACTGGTACATGGGGCCAATTATTTGATGGAAGTAACGGGCATGCCGGAAAAAATTGCCGAGGCCGATTTCGTGTTCACCGCCGAAGGCCGGTTGGACGAGCAGACCCTCAAGGGCAAGGGCCCACATGGGTTGGCCTTGCTCGCCAAGGAATACCAAAAGCCCGTGGTTTGCTTTACGGGGTCGCTGGCGCAGGGCTTTACGCCGGAAACCTTCCCGCTGTTCCAAGCCGTGGTGGCCTTGCCCAATAGGCCCATGACCCTCCACGAATCCCTCCACAACGCAGCCGACCTATTGGAATACCAGGCCATGCAGGTGGCGAGGCTGTTAGCGGTGTAGCGATGAGACACAAGACACAAGACACAAGACACAAGACACAAGACAATACTGTTAGGGGCTAACTTTCAAAAGTCTTTCTATTGCGGTTCCACAACATTATACCTAGATAGACAATAGAACCGATTATACATGAAGAGAAAGAAAATAAGGCCAAAACTAATGTGAAAATCAATAATTTGTCAGTGGTTTCTTGTGACGGATTGACCTCGAAAAAATAATAACTGAGAACTATCATACTAAAGGTCACTCCGAAAACACTAGATGCGCCCATGGTTTTTAGAAATAGCTTGTTCGGGGTTGAATAAAGCACTATTCTTAGGGATACGATTATCAGCACTAAAATTACCGAGGGTAAGGATGTCCATGCAGGTAGCCAATCTCCAAAGTAACCAGTAACATTGCTTCTGCCAAATCCTAGAAAAAAGAAGGCTGCCACTATGCCGCCCAACGGCCCAGCCCGCCACCAAGGGATGTAGGGGCGGGTTTTAATGGTTTCGGGTGCATCTAGGGGTTTGTGGTCCATTATTTAATTGTTTGCCCTGCGCCCGAGAATAAACCAAATAAAGGTGCTGGCGATGGCCATTACAGCGTAAGCTAGCAGCAGCACGGGAAATAAGTCGATGATTGCCGTCGCTTCCACGGTGCCCTGAAAATAAAATATGGCCGACAAATAACTAAGGATGAGGATGGTGCATCCTATAAAGCCCGTTAATTGTACTTGATAAAAGTTTCGGTTCGCATCGCCCCGCAACGCTACCCACGTAATGGCTATCAGCAATGGCAAAAGACACAAAATCGCTACAACCAGTAAAAGAATAGAACTTTCTCCTCTTTCTACCTCGCCAAGAAAGTTGAGGTAATAATTTGAAAGGAGTATAACGATTAACAATGCTGGACAGGCCAACCCGCCGAACAGCCCCGCCCGCCAAGGTATGTATGGTCGGCTTTTGGTTCCGTTGATGGGCAGGGTGCTCATGCTTCTTCCGTTATATTATGTTGTTGGAATTTTTTTCGGCCTCCACACAGGTTCCAAACCAAGATGGCCACGCAAAAGGTGGGTATATAAACAATCACCAATACCTCAATAATAAGGGGCAGTATATCCCAATCCCAGCCCATGCCTTTTAGCCGAAAGAGATAGAACATGGCATAAGCAGCACTAGCGGTAGGGAAAGTTATGCTTACCAATGCCGTGGCGATGGTGTTGCGGAAATGGTTGTGTTCATTCCCCCATTTTACGTATGCCACTGTGGCCAATATGGTGGGAAGAATTGCCAGAATCAACCCCAAGAGTCCACCCTCGACAAGGGAAAAATAGGCCATCGGCAGCAGAATGCCTAAAGCCCCGCCCAATAGCCCCGCTACCCACCAGCGGATGGGTTTGCGTGTGTGATGTTGTGGTATTGTTTCCCTCATTTCTCCACCTGTTTTCTAAAGTAAGGCAGCTTGCCGGGGATAAGCCAAAAGATGAAGGCAAATACCATAATAAGTAAATTGCCATAAAGCAATTTTCCTAGCATGCTTATATTCCCGCTAAGGTTTGTTTTTGGATCATTCCAGTAAGTATTTAGGTATGCTAGGAATAAAAAAAGAATAAACAATTGATAACAAATTAGTCCTGATGCGACAATTTTCAAGTAATGCCTTTTTCTATTGCCCCATGCAGCAATTCTAAGCATTCCGCCAATTATGAAAATCAATACTGCAATCAAAACGGTTAATCCTAGAAATCCTGCATCTTGTGTTGAGTAATGCTGACTGTTTAGGAATAGCTTGATATAAAAATATTGTGTCACAAAAAATGATAGACTAGCTAGTATACCACTAGCCACGCCTGTTTTTAGTACTGAAGGATACTTATTGTTTTTTATTTCATGATGGACATCCAATATTTCCTCGTTCATATTCCCTCTTTCCCCCTAAATTACCCCAATCCCCTTACATGACAAAAGTCAAATGCTATCATTTGTTAAAAACCGCCGCACCCAAGCCAAACTGAACATTTTGGCGTAACTTTGCGTTGCAGTTTCAGTTCAGCAATACCATTACCCTATGAAAAAGACCCACATCGTCCTTTTGGTGTTTATCGCCGCTTGCGTGGGGGTTATCATTGCCCGCACCGGAGACTACAGTACCTACGAATCTTTCACCACCGCTGCGGCAAAGCCCAACAACGAGTACCACATTGTGGGTACGCTGGCCCGCGAGATGGATATGTACTACGACCCAGAGGTGGACCCCAATTATTTCAGCTTTTATATGCTGGATAACGAGGGCGTGCAGAAAAAGGTAGTGTTCCCGGGCACCAAACCGCAGGATTTCGAGCGATCGGAGCAGGTGGTGCTGGTAGGCAGAATGGTAGGCGACGAATTTCGCGCAACGCAAATACTCACCAAGTGCCCCAGTAAGTATATTGAAGACGAACTGGAGGTAAAGGAATATAACGCCGTAACGAGTTAATGGAGCCCATAGAATACCTAAACGAACTTACCGCACCGGGCAATCTGGGACGGTTTTTAGTGATACTGGGCTTGGTAAGCGCCCTATTTGCCACGGTAGCTTACTTTTTCGCCGTACAGAACCGGAATAACCTTGAAGAAGCCAATAGCTGGCGCAAGTATGGCCGTGCCTTGTTTTTGGTACACGGCATTTCTATTTTGGGCGTGGTGGTAACGCTGTTTTTGCTTATCTACCACCACCGGTTTGAGTATATGTACGTGTGGCAGCACTCCTCCGTGGGGCTGCCGGTGCGCTACCTGTTCTCCTGTTTTTGGGAAGGGCAGGAGGGCAGCTTTATGCTCTGGACCCTCTGGCATGCCGTGCTGGGGGTAATACTGATGTTCACCAGCAAAAAATGGGAGTCGCCCATCATGGCGGTGTTCGCCATTACGCAGGTGTTCCTTATGAGCATGATATTGGGCCTTTCGGTGGGCGATGTCAAAATCGGCTCCAACCCGTTCGCCCTATTGCGCGACAGCATGGAAGCCCCCATTTTCAGCAACCCCAACTACCTCAGCTTTATACAAGACGGCAACGGCCTCAACCCGCTGCTGAAGAATTATTGGATGACCATCCACCCGCCCACACTGTTTTTGGGCTTTTCGTCCACCCTTATCCCGTTTGCCTTTGCCATCGGCAGCCTTTGGACGCGCGACTACACCAGTTGGGTGCGCCCCGCCCTGCCTTGGGTATTGTTCAGTACCATCATCCTCGGCATCGGTATTTTGATGGGCGGTGCCTGGGCATATGAGTCGCTTACGTTCGGTGGCTTCTGGGCTTGGGACCCGGTGGAGAACGCCTCGCTGGTGCCGTGGCTTACACTCGTGGCTGGCCTGCACACGCTGGTGGCATACAGGCATAGCGGCTATGGGCTGGTGGCTACTTACGTGTTCTTTATCCTCACGTTCCTGTTTATCCTGCTCTCCACGTTCCTTACGCGCAGCGGTATTTTGGGCGACACATCCGTACACGCCTTTACCGATTTGGGCATGACCGGGCAGTTGCTCATTTTCATGCTGTTTTATGTGGTGCTGGCCATCATTTTATTTATACGTGCTGGCAAAAGCATCCCTTCGCCGCAGCGCGAGGAGGCCACCAGCAGCCGCGAGTTTTGGATGTTCGTGGGCTCGTTGGTATTCCTATTGTCCGCTTTGATAGTGATAGTTGCCACCTGTGTACCCATCTGGAACAAAGGCTTGGAAGCCCTGCAAACGGTGGGCATAATTGAAGGATATTCCAAAATCTCCCCTCCCAAAATCAAGTATTACAACGATACCCACGTATGGATTGCCATTATGCTGGGCCTCTTGTCGGGTGCCGTGCAGTTTTTGCGCTACAAACAATCGGATTGGGCCAAGTTCTTGAAGACGGTCGCCGTAAGCCTAACCATTTCTGCCGTGCTTGCGGCATTTATAGCGTGGGGCACGGGCATCGACAAAGTACAATACATCCTCATGCTTTAC
>CAYYZT010000052.1:10712-13723 GCA_964476015.1 uncultured Chitinophaga sp. | reverse complement strand
GAGCTGGTTTGGCAGCAACAAACAGCAAAACGCATATGCCGAGCATATCAAAGAAGTGGACCAACATTTTGATAGCTTGAATTTTAGGTATCTAAGGGCTTATGGCGACGTAATAGAAGCCTCACGCTCAGAGGATATTTCGGAAACCCTCGCTTATCTTTCCAAAGAATTGCCACTAGAGCCCAATACCCGCATTTTGGATGCTGGCTGTGGTGTGGCCGGACCGTTAGCTTATTTTGCCTCTCAATCGAACGCTACGTTCCATGGTATTACCATTACCAAGATACAGAAGGATTTCGCTGAGCAAAACATCCAACAGAAGGGGTTGCGCAATGTAAGTATCGTGCAGGGCGATTATCATCTATTGGAAAACTATTTCAAGGCATCTGAGTTTAACTTGGTTTATTTCCTAGAGTCGTTCTGTCATTGTTACGATCCTGAAAAGTTAGTGAAATCAGTTAAACAAGTACTCAAAAAGGGCGGTACATTGTACATGAAAGACTGGTTCCTTATTTACGATTTGAAACAGGAGAACCCGGAGCTTTTCCCCATTGTGGTGGAGAGAATCAATCAGTTTTACAACTTCAATTTCAAGGAAGGAGTGAGCGATGCCCCAGCAATTGTAAGTCTATTGGAAAGGGAAGGTTTCGATATAGTTTATGTGAGAGAACCCCAGTATTCCAATGAGAAGTATCGGTACACTGCCGAGTTTCATGGGCACAACGAGTATTTGGGTAAGAATGATACCTATAAAGACAACCATTTGATAGGCGAACTGCCCGATGTGTTTAAAACCATCAAGATTTTCGAGATAAAGGCAACCTTAAAGTAACGTGGCAGCATGGGTTTGATGGATATATACAACAATTGGAAGATAAAGCGGTACTACAACAAAAACTCTGAAGGGTTTAACAGTATTACCGATACTTTCCAAGGATGGCGCACTAAGGATATTAACGATACCCATGATTATACCATAAAAGTATTAGGTATCGAGCCGCAAGATTTGGTATTGGATGCAGGTTGTGGGGTAGGCGGGCCTTTGGTATATATCGCACAAAAAGTAGGTTGCGAGATAGAAGGCATTACCCTTTCTGATGTGCAGTACCAAATGGCTGGGGAGAAAATAGGCAATTTGCCCAATGCCAAAGTGTATTTAGGCGATTTTCATAAACTAAGGGATTTTTTCCCTGCTGACTACTTTACCAAAGTAATGTTTTTGGAGTCGTTTTGCCATACGGCTGATGCAACAAGGCTGGTGCGCTCTGCTAGGGAGGTTATCAAAAAAGACGGGTTGTTGTACATTCGCGATCTTTTCATTAACCAAGCCCACAGCAAAGCCGACGAACTTAAAATAAGGAAGGCTATAAAAGCCGCCAATAAACTTTTTGTTTATAACCATCTACCGTTGGATACGCTATTAGATATTATCAAGCATAATGGTTTCGAAGTAATATTGGTGCAACAGCCTCAGTTTGTTCCTTTCGATATTACGCCGGAGTTTGAACAAAAATTTGGGATAAAGATTCCGGGCGAGATAAGTTATGCCATAAGCTATGAAATTGTAGCGCGGGCAGTATAAGCGGATGGGGCAAGATTTTTCCGTTATAACAGTTGGAACAATTATCTACTTTAGTGGCGAAATAATATCCACCTCACTTTGTGCGGCATCATCGGACATATCTCTTGTAACACGCCCGTTGACGGGCCGCTGTTTACCGCTATGCGCGATACCTTGGCGCATCGGGGCCCCGACGATGCCGGAAACCACTTTGCCGACGACCAGAAAGTAGCCCTCGGCCACCGCCGGCTCTCGTTTTTCGACCTTGGCCCGAACGGGCACCAGCCCATGCCGTATGCCAACGGGCGGTTTTGGATAACCTACAACGGCGAGGTTTATAATTTTAAGGAACTGCGGGAAGAGCTCGTGGCCATGGGCCATGCCTTCCGCACCGATACTGATACGGAAGTGATACTGGCAGGCTACCAAGCGTGGGGCAAGCAGGTGTTCAACAAACTCAAGGGCATGTTCGCCCTCGGTATTTGGGATGCGGAGTTAAAAGTGGTGATATTGGCCCGCGACCGCTTTGGCATCAAGCCGCTATATTATTGGGCCGATAAAAACGATTTCATTTTCGCTTCAGAGCTAAAGGCCATCGTGCGCAATCCGCTGGTGCCACGGCAGTTGGATGTGTCGTCGTTTGCCGATTATTTCGTGTATCGGTACATTCCCTCGCCCAAAACCATTTGGCAAGGCATACGCAAGCTGCCGCCCGCCCATTGGCTGGAGCTGGATGTCGTTACCCTCAACTTTACCATAGCGGAATACTGGAAACCCGATTTTGCCGAAGTGGATGTGCCTGCCGAGGTGATAACCGCCGAGGTGGACGAGGCCCTGTTGCGCTCCATCGACCTGCACCGCCGCGCCGATGTGCCAGTGGGCAGCTTTCTAAGCGGTGGGTATGACTCGAGTGCGTTGGTGTATTACCTGTCTAGGGTAGGGTATAAGCCTTCCACGTTTTCGATAGGGTTTGATAATTGGGAGCGGAGCGAACACCAATATGCCCAAACGGTGGCGCAACAATATGGGGTGCCCAATCGTTCGGTAATAGCCACAGAGGCTGATTTGGAGTTGCTGGCCCGTATGCCCGAAGTTTATGACGAGCCTATAGCCGATATTTCCATCATCCCCACCTATATGGTGAGCGCGCTGGCTCGCAGGGAAGTGAAAGCGGTACTCTCCGGCGAAGGAGCTGACGAGTTGTTTTGCGGCTATACTTGGCAAAGCGAGTACCATGCTAAACGGCATCCAGTGAAAATAGGCGACAGGCTGCGAAACTTTTTTGCCAAGGAAGACACAGTGGCTTTTTACGCCGATGCCATGGCCATGGGCCGTTTCGATGCTGCCGAATTGCGGGCCATGCTGCCCGTTAATCAACATCGGCACATTGCCGCCAACGTGGATTGGTTTTATGCCAAGCACGCCGAAGGTTTGCCGCCTACGCTTAAAT
>CAYYZT010000052.1:0-10702 GCA_964476015.1 uncultured Chitinophaga sp. | reverse complement strand
CCATTGGATGGATACCAAATGTTTTATGGCCGAATTGGTGCTCACCAAAGTTGACCGCGCCAGCATGGCCCACTCGCTGGAGGTGCGCGTACCTTTCTTGGACCATGAGCTGTTCGAACTGATTTTCTCTTCATCCGAGCAAAGCTATTATCGCCCCGATACTACTAAGTTGCTGCTCAACCGCAACTTGCAGGGCCATTTGCCAGAAGAAATCCTAAAACGCAAGAAGCAGGGCTTCGTAGGGCCGGATGCATATTATATGAACATTGGGTGGTACCAAGCAAGCCTTGCCGAATCAAGTTTGGTAAAAGCTGGTTTGGTGAACCAAGCCTATATTGATAGCCTGTTGCAAAACAAAGACCACTGGCGGTTGTGGAAACTGCTGGTGATGGACAACTGGTACCGCCATTGGCTCGGGTAATGCCAATAATGTTTAAATTCGGGCAATGGAGCAACGGCAGGGCGTTTTTGTGTTTGTGGTGTGCGGCGCGCGCGAGCATATCGATACGCTGCATTTTTCGCTGCGCTACCTCCGCCATTTTTCGCATAGCCGCATCGTGGTGGTTACGGATAGTGCCCGAAACGAAGTTGCCATCGAACACCCCGATATAATAGAGGTACCTACACCAGAACACTTCAACCACCACCAAGCCAGCATATATCTAAAAACGGGCTTGCACCTGTTTCTGCCAAAAGGCCAATTGTATTGCTATTTGGATACGGACGTGGTGGCCGTAAACCACCAAGTGGACGAGGTTTTCAACCAATACATATCGCCAATTACCTTTGCGCCCGATCATTGCCACGTGCGGCAGTTCAGCCCCTATGCCGTAAACTGTGGTTGCAAAGTGGAAGATAGGGTAGAGGCCGAATTGCAACGCCTGATAAACGACGTGGAAGCGGGTTACGCCGATGGTAACCCCAACTTCAAAAAAGAGCAAGATGCCCTGAAAACCCAATTGCAGGGGCTAAATGCCACTTTCCCTAAAAAAGTATGGGCTTTTATACGATACCATACCAGTGGCAAAAGGTTTGAACTGGAAGATGGCTTTTGGTACGACAAACGTGCCGAACTCTGGAGAAATGCCGCAGGACAACCGTTGATGGGCAGCATGGAAAGTTTGGCAAAGGTTATAGAGGCCCAATCGAGCTTTCAATACAGCCGTCGTAAAAAAACATGGTACACCGCCGATGGCCGACGGGTTTGGGCACCGGAGTGTGGGCACTTGGTGGAACACATACAACAGGAATTTGCTATCGGGGTAGCTAAAGGCGACTGGCAGCATTGGAACGGTGGCGTGTTTTTGTTTGACGATCGAAGTGCGGATTTTTTGCAACGATGGCACGACAAAACCCTGCACATTTTCAATCGGCCCGGTTGGCGAACGCGCGACCAAGGCACCCTGATTGCAACTGTATGGGAAACGGGGCTGCAAAACCACCCTATGCTTTCCCCTAAATGGAATTATATAGCCGACTATTACAAACCCCAAATAAAGCTTAACGAGGAGACGGGGGAGTTTTCAGAGGACAACTTTAAAACCAGCATAAAGCCGTCACTGGTGCATGTCTACCATCACTTTGGTACGAAAGGATGGCATATTTGGGATTGGATAGAACGGATTGGAGAAAGAATGTCTGTCATCCCGAGGCACGAGGGACCTCATGACAGAGCACGTTAATCTTGATAATAAGCACTGGCCCAATACATAACATGTAAGGTTCAGTGGCTAGTGCTAGCTCAGTCCATTAGTGTCAGGAGGTCCCTCGTGCCTCGGGATGACACCAATTAGAGCATAGCCTTCGGCTCTACTCCACGCTAGGAATCAATCCCCTCAACCCCATATCCACCACATTCTCTCCTTCCAATGGGTCCCACTTGCCGTCGCCGTCAAGGTCTTGCCACTCAAAGCTCTTGTTAATGGAAAGGGATACCACTACCGTAACGTCCTCGGTTTCCTCGCCCGTGATAACAAATGGTTGCGCGAAGCCGCCTGTTACCAAGCACGAACCGGCAGGGATGGGGGAGGTGCTTTGTATGGGGTTCGGCACGGTGGTGCCAGGTGCTTGGCCAGTGTTGAGGCTATAGATGGTTTCGAAAGCCCAGTAACCTTGCTGTTTATTGGCGTTTACGGTAACGGTGCTATCTTTTACTTGGTGGGTGTTGATGTAGGTATTGTAGCCCACAAACGAGGCCAACGTGCCCGAAAGCGATTGTTGGAAGCCACCCACGTTCACATCAAAATCCACATCGAAGTTTTGGTATGCCAACGATACGCGCAGCCATTCATAGTTACCCGGCGTTACGCTGCTCAACGGCACTTCCAGAAATACCTCTCCGTCTTTTTTGATAACCTCTTTGCTGAATACGATGGCCCTGCTGCCGCCTGTGGTGGTTTCCTCGTTTTTAAACAGCACGCTGCCATCGCCAATTTGGGTGAAGGCGGTTGGGGCCAACTCCACATAGTGCGCGCTGATGCCGTTGAAACGCGGGTCCTGTCCGGCATTGCCAGCAGGCATAGGGGCGGGGTTGCCCAAGTTGCCCAACCGCTCTTGGTTGGGGTCAAGCTTAAACTTGAAGCGCAGCATCGGCTCGGCAGGTTGCTTCTTGTCTTTGTCGCAAGAAACCATTGCGAAGCTCAAAACCAGCAAGAAAAGGACGGAAAGGCGAAAGTTGGTGCGCATATTGAGGTAATTGTATTTATATAACGACAAAATTAGCAATTATATTTGGTGCTCTAAAATTACACTAGTCCATGCATTACCTCCATAAACTCAAGGGGCACAGATACATCAGCGTTACCGAGCACGGCAGCCGCAACTACTGGCATGCCGTTGATTTGCGCTACGCCGTGCTGCGCGAGCCGCTGGGCCTTAATTTTACCCGCGAGCAGTTGTTGGCCGAGGACAAGGATATCCACATCGTTTACCACACCGATGCCATGGTCATCGCCACGCTCATGCTTACCCCGTTGGATGGCGGCCACATCAAAATGCGCCAAGTGGCGGTGGACGAACAGTACCAAGGTGCGGGCATCGGGGCCAAGATAGTGGAATACTCCGAAGCATATGCTCTCGACCATGGCTTCCACACCATGGAACTCAGTGCCCGAAAAAATGCCGTGTCGTTTTACCAAAAACAAGGCTATAACATTGTTGGCGACGAATATATGGAAGTTACCATACCGCACTACAAAATGGAAAAAGACTTGCAGGAAGCGTGGAAGGAGCGGTAGCGGAAGAAGATAATACTTAGCCGATAGCAAGCTCCGCATCGATTGCTAGAAATAACCGTGGAAAGAAAGTAACATCTAGGTGAAAAACAGACATTTAATAAGGACAGAGACAGACTTACAGGGCGGAGGCTGTTTTGGAAAACAGAAAAAGAGAATCAATTTATGTTATTTTTGAGTATTAAACTTCTCCTTTGAAGAATAGGATATTCGGCCTTGTGTTACTTTTTTGTTTCGTTGCTCCTATAGTGACAGTTTTTGGTATTATCCAGTATCAAAAGAAACAGGTAAAGCGGGAGGTGAAGTGGAAGATGATTGCGGGGATGGAGCGGGACGAACTGGTGTTGCTGAAGTTTACTGAAAAAGAGAAGAATACCCAGCTACGCTGGGAGCATAGCAAAGAGTTTGAGTACAAAGGGGAGATGTATGACATTGTGGAAACCAACATTATGGGCGACACCACATATTATTGGGTTTGGTGGGACCACGAAGAAACCCAGCTCAACAAGCAACTTGATGTACTAGTTGCCATTGCCTTGGGAAATAACCCCAATAGTGGGAAAAATCAAAAGCAATTACATGATTTTTTCAAATCACTTTACTTCGTAGAGCTACCCAGTAACGGATCATTGGTTTTTACAGAGCAACAAAGCAAGTGCTTTGCAGAGCACGAGTTTCACCATTCTTTTGCTCAATCGCCCCTAGTGCCCCCTCCCGAGAAAAGTTAAAAATAGACCTTTATTAAGCTGTCTGCTTCACTCATTTTGAAGCGGACCAGCCTTGTTTTTACTTTTTTAAGAACTTACGATGAGATTATTTTTTGCATTGTGGTTGCTTATGGGATTGGTGTGTACTGCCCACTCCCAAACAATAACTATCACCGATATTGAAACAGGTAGACCTGTTGATATGGTCACACTGGTAAGCGAATCGCCCAAGGCATCCGTAGTTACCAATGAGAAGGGAGAGGCGGATGTATCTGCTTTTGCTAATGCAAGCAAGATTCTGATTAGCCATGTGGCATACAAACCGGTTGAGTATAGTTATAGGCAACTGGAGGTGCTTAATTTTAAATTGGAGCTCACTCCTACCATGCTTTCTATACAAGAAGTCTCGGTGTCAACCAACCGTTGGGAGCAAAAGAAGATAGAAACGCCTAGCAGAATTACCACGATTAACATGAAAGAGGCATCGTTTCAAAACCCTCAAACTGCCGCAGATTTGCTCGGCACCAGTGGCTATGCTTTTATTCAAAAAAGTCAGTTGGGCGGTGGCTCTCCCATGCTTCGGGGTATGGCTACCAACAGGGTGTTGCTAGTGGTTGATGGGGTGCGGATGAACAACGCTATTTTCCGCTCGGGTAATTTGCAGAGTGTTATCTCATTGGATGTGAACGCCATTGAAAGTGCGGAAATACTGTTTGGGCCGGGCTCCATTATCTATGGTAGCGATGCAATAGGTGGAGTGATGAGTTTTGGTACATTGCACCCAAAGTTTTCTACCAAAGAAGGCAGAAAGCCCGAGGTAATGGGAACGGCAATGACACGCTTTTCGACGGCCAACACGGAAAAAAACGGGCACTTCGATTTCAACGTAGGGTTTAAAAAAGTAGCCTTTGTCTCCAGCTTTACCTATGCCGATTATGATGACTTGCGCTCCGGCTCAAAAGGTGGCGTGCCGTATTTCTATCGCAACAACTATGTAATTAGTTATGACGATAAGGATTTCATGGTGCCGAACGAAGACTCTACGCTACAGATAGGTTCGGAGTATAGCCAAATCAACTTTATGCAGAAGGTGCGGTATCAGCCAAATAAATACTGGGATATAGATTACGGCTTCCATTTCTCGCAAACTTCGGCGTTTAACCGTTACGATAGGTTGTATGTAATGAAAGAGGATGGGCCTTACAAAGAAAAACTGCGCTGGGCGGAGTGGTACTACGGACCACAAAAGTGGCAGATGCATCGTATAGGGGTTGCGCACACAAAAGGCAACCTGGTGTATGATAAGATGCGACTGATTGCCGCCTACCAGTTTTTTGAGGAAAGCCGCTACGACCGGGAGTTTATGTTTAGGGAATTGAGGATGCAGCAAGAAAACGTGCATGCATACTCCATGAATCTTGATTTTGATAAAAACATTACTGACAAGATTACCCTAAACTATGGTTACGAGTTTGTTCACAATACGGTGCAGTCGATAGCCTCGTTAACGCATGTGGTAACAAAGGAGGTTGATTCAACCGTTACTCGTTATCCTGATGGCTCAACCTGGATGTCCAATGGCCTGTATGTAACAGCCAGATATAAAATAACCCCCAAATGGCTGGTTACTGGTGGGCTTCGTTACAACCACTTCCTCATAAAGGCTGATTTCGATACTACCTTCTTTCCTTTCCCGTTCACCGATACACGGATGAGCTCGGGCTCGGCTATTGGCAGCTTAGGGGTGGTATTTACCCCTTCGGAGAAATGGCAAATCTATGTTAACGCCAGTAACGGTTTCCGCGCACCGAACATTGATGACATGGGCAAAGTGTTTGAATCAGTACCCGGATATTTGGTGGTTCCCAATCCTGATTTGAAGCCTGAAAGGGTTTACAATCTTGAGCTGGGGACGGTAAAATCCTTCGGCAACTTTTTAACGGTTGATGCCACGGTGTATCATACTTGGCTTACTGATGCCATGGTGCGAAAAAACTATACCTTAAACGGTGATAGCATGATTCGCTATTTGGGAAACAGGAGCCAGATACAGGCCATCCAAAACGTCACGCAGATTAGGGTGTTTGGGGTTCAGGCAGGCATTGAGTTCTACTATAAAGGATTTGGGCTGAGAAGCAATATCTCGTTTCAAAACGGCAAAGAGCAAGCCCCCGATTCACTGGTGTATTACCCCCTGCGACATGCCGCACCCACCTTCGGCAGCACGCACGTAACCTACGAGTATAGGAACAAGTTTAAAGCAGACTTTTATGTGGTGTACAACGCCAAAATGGACTTTAAGGATCTGGCTTTAACCGAACGAACCAATGCATCGTATGCGCGCGACGAAGAAGGGAATGCCTTTGTATTAGGATGGTACACCTTGAATTTGAAGCTGGCCTATTTTCCACACCCTTTTATAGCCATTACGGCCGGTATGGAGAATATACTGGACCTAATGTACCGCCCTTATTCATCAGGCATTAATGCGCCGGGCAGAAACATCATAACCTCTGTAAGGGTCAAATTTTAACAACTTAAAACCAAAGAAATGATTAATAAATCGACAATAGCCTTTCTGCTGCTGTTTATCGTAGGAAGCCATATTGCGCTTGCACAAAAAATTGCGGCAGGTGGTTGGCACTCTGTTGTAATATGTAGCGACAGTACGGGATACGCATTTGGCGAAAATGCTACCGGACAGTTGGGCAATGGAACGGATACCGATAGCAATGTGCCGGTTTCTATGGGCCTCACCGGTTTGGTTGCGGTTTCGGCAGGTGGCGACCAGCTGGAAGCGCACTCGCTAGGATTGAAAAGCGATGGAACGGTTTGGGCTTGGGGCAGCAATCTATACGGCGGGCTTGGCAATGCTAGCACCACCAATACCGATGCGCCTGTTCAAGCACTTCTGCTTAGTGACATCATCGCCATATCGGCCGGTGGTTGGCATTCCGTTGCGCTGAAAAGCGACGGCACCGTCTGGACCTGGGGCTGGAACATGGATGGCCAACTGGGCGATGGTACCACCACCGATAGAAGTATTGCCGCACAAGTGCCTGGCCTTACCGGCATTACACACATTTCCGCAGGCACGTACCATGTACTCGCGCTAAAAAGTGACGGTACCGTATGGGCCTGGGGCGATAACCTGTATGGCCAAGTAGGAAATGGTGCCAACGGGGCAGATGTAAGCTCACCGGTACAGGTTTCAGGGTTATCCAATGTGGTGAAAATTACCTCTGGCAGGTTTTTCTCGTTGGCGGTAAAAGACGACGGTACTGTATGGTCTTGGGGCCAAAACCTGTATGGCCAGTTGGGTGATGGCACCACCACCAATAGAAATGCCCCTGTACAAGTAAGCGGGCTTTCGGGCGTAACATCAGCTATAGCAGCCACTGGTGCCTTCCACTGCATGGCGGTAAAAAGCGACAATACCGTTTGGGCCTGGGGTAGAAATACCTATGGTAATATTGGCGACAATACGCTAACCGACCGCTATTTGCCTGTGCAGATGATTGGCGGCTCGGATGTTGCCGAGATGGCTGCGGGCACCAATTTCTCTATCCTGTTTAAAACGGATGGCACTTTTTGGGGTTGCGGTAGGAATTTGAGCGGTCAACTGGGTGATGGTACTTTCTTGCAACGGAATGTGCTTACACAATCCACTGGCGTTTGCCCACTTGGCTCAGGTATTGCCGATGGAGTATCAGCCAGCGATTTTGGCATCACCGTTTTCCCGAACCCTTCTACAAGCGGGGTATTTCAATTAGATCTTTCAGCATTAAATGGGAATGTATTAGGCCTTCAGTTGGCAGTTTATGATATGGCAGGCAAAAAAGTATTCAGTGATAATACTGTTGCCAACGCTAGCAGTTCATCGGTACTAATTGATATTTCCAATCAAGCTGATGGTATGTATTTTCTCAATCTTCAAGTAGATGGGCTTAGGGTCTTCCAAAAGCTCATTAAGTAAACAATAACCAACTAAAAAACTAACCATGAATCTATATAATACTACACACAAAGCCGCGGTGGTAAATACCTTGGCGGTATTGATATTTCTATTCATTGCCCACACCACTTCGGCACAGAAGCTATCAGCCGGCTGGTCGCATTCGGTTTTCTTATGCAATGATGGCAACACCGTAAATGCTTGGGGCGCAAACGCTTTTGGGCAATTGGGCGACGGTAGTGTTACCGAACAAACTTTGCCTGTTTTGGCAAACGGCGTTACCGGTATAGAGGCGGTTGCAGCAGGATATCAGCACACGCTAGTATTGCGTACGGATAGCACCGTTTGGGCTTGGGGCGACAATACAGATGGCCAATTGGGCGATGGAACCAACACAGGCTCAACCACTGCTTTACAAGTTCCTACGCTTAGCGGCATTATTGCTATTTCCGCAGGCACTGCGGGATATCATTCCCTTGCGTTGAAAGATGACGGCACCGTTTGGGCGTGGGGCAGAAACGCACACGGACAGCTAGGTGACGGAACCAATACCAGTGCTAATGTGCCAGTACAGGTTTCAGGGCTTTCGGATGTTGTTGCCATTGCCGGAGGCGAATATCATTCCCTAGCCATCAAAAATGACGGCACTGTTTGGGCTTGGGGAAGAAATGGAAACGGACAGCTCGGAAACGGAACTACTACTAACAGTAACGTGCCGGTACAGGTTACAGGCATCACCAATGCCGAAAGTATTTCGGGTGGTCGGTTTTTCTCTTTGGTATTGCTAAGCAACGGCACTGTATGGGCATGGGGCGAAAACCTTTATGGTCAATTGGGTGATGGCACCACAACCGACAGCGATATTCCCGTACAAGTAAGCGGACTTAACGATGCCACCGCTGTTGCAGGCGCGGCATTTCACGCACTGGTTATTAAAAGTAACGGTACGCTGGTTGCGTGGGGAAGAAACCAAGCCGGCCAGTTAGGAAACGGTACCACCACCAATAGCTCTGTACCCGTGGCCGTTTCCTCCTTAACCAATGTAACCGAGATTGCAGGCGGCACTAATTATTCCCTTGCACTAACAAGTGGCAACAATGTATTTGCATGGGGAAGAAACGCTAACGGACAATTGGGGGATGGTACTTTAACCGACAAGGATGTTCCAGATGCCGTACAATCGCTATGCCCTACCATAACCGCATTGAATGCTGACCGTAAAATTTCAGCCGGTTGGTCGCATTCGTTCTACGTATGCCCTGATAACGGCAGCGTAAATGGATGGGGTGCCAATACTTTCGGACAGGTAGGTAATGGCGATACACTGGGCCAACTTTCACCTGATTCGGTTCTAGGGTTGACCAATATAAAATCCATCAATGCCGGATACCAACATACATTGGCCCTAAAAAATGATGGCACTGTTTGGGTATGGGGCGATAACACCGATGGGCAGTTGGGCAATGGTACCAATACCAGTTCAACGGTTCCGGTAAGCGTTCCATCACTGAGCAATGTTATCTCGGCAGTTAGCGGTGGTACAGCAGGTTATCACTCATTGGCTCTTAAATCTGACGGTACCGTTTGGGCATGGGGCCGAAATACAGATGGCCAATTGGGCAATGGAACAAACACCAATGCAAATGCACCGGTACAAGTTTCAGGATTAACCGATATTGTTGCTATTGGCGGCGGTGAGTACCATTCACTTGCCCTTAAAAATGATGGAACCGTTTGGGCTTGGGGTAGGAACAGCAAAGGCCAGCTAGGCAACGGAACTACCGTAAACAGCAATGTGCCTGTGCAGGTAAGTGGTGCCACCAATGTAGTGGCTTTGGCTGCCGGACGCTTCTATTCTATCGCACTACGAAGCGACAGCACCGTATGGGCATGGGGCGAAAACCTTTATGGCCAGTTGGGCGATGGCACTACCGATGATAGCAATACTCCAGTACAGGTAAGTGGCCTTACTGATGCCGTGCATATTGCCGGTGGTGCGTTCCACGCCTTGGCAATCAAAGGAGACGGAACTGCCGTATCGTGGGGTAGAAACACCTATGGAAACCTAGGAAATGGCACTGTGGTTAATAGCTCTACGCCAGTTGCGGTACTCAACCTTACCAATGTGGTAACTTTAGCAGGAGGAACCAACTATTCACTTGCGCTTACGGCTGATGACTCTTTGTATGTTTTCGGTAGAAACCCTGAAGGCCAGCTAGGGCTAGGAAATACCACCGATTCGCATACGCCTATTGCGGTAGATTCCCTATGTTTCTCGCCAACCGTTGGCATTAGCGATAACGTTACAGGAGCGAGCATCTCCATATTCCCGAATCCTTCTGCTGATGGCGTATTCCATATTTCTAACGCAACTACCGCAACCAAGATTATGGTATATGACATGGTAGGTAGGGTTGTTGTTGAAGCGGAGAATGCTCAATCGCTAAACAACACCATCAACCTTACAAATCACCAAAGCGGCGTTTATATTGTGAGGATATCGCTTGGAGGAAATACCCAGAGTGTAAAATTGATTAAGCAGTAATCACTCCCAGTTTATTTAATCCCCTGCAGGAGCTAGGCTTTTGCAGGGGATTTTATGTTTGAAGACTGAGTATCTCACCTTATCCAGAGCATCTGCTGGAAAGAAATTGATTCAGCTTACGTGAAATTTTTTTTGAAGAGGTGTGTGTGAAAAAGTGCGTGTAGCGAGGGTACAAAAACAAAAAGGCACCGATTTCTCAGTGCCTTGGTAGCCCGTAGGGGAATCGAACCCCTGTTTCAAGAATGAAAATCTTGCGTCCTAA
>CAYYZT010000051.1:0-13736 GCA_964476015.1 uncultured Chitinophaga sp. | reverse complement strand
GGTAGTGGCGGTTATGTCCAGAAACACCAGTTCGTCGGCTCCTTGGGCCGCATATACGGCGGCTTGCTCCACCGGGTCTCCGGCATCCTGCAAATCCACGAAATTTACGCCCTTTACGGTGCGCCCGTCTTTTACGTCAAGGCAAGGTATGATGCGTTTGGTAAGCATGGGTGGTAAAAGTACAGGGCATTGGCGGTATGTCCTAACTTATCGGGGCAAATATTTGCTTCCATGGCCCATTAAGCCAATATAACGGGTAGGCGTTCAGCCCGAAATGCGCTTTACAATCCGGCTCAAGGCCGAAGGCGTAACCCCGATATAGGAAGCGAGGTTTTTCATGGAAGCGTTTTCTATCAACATGCCGTGTTCTTGCGTAAGCTTCACATAACGCTGCTGCGGCGTATCCATCAACAGCGATTTTTCCCACTTGGCCTTTTTGGCATACAGGCCCTCGGTTATCATCTTGCCCAGGGCATTGCCCAAGGGCACATCGGCATATACTCGCTGCAGGTCGTCGTAAGCAATGCGCACCAATGTGCTGGGCATCACGGTTTCTATCTGGTAATAAGCGGGCGTGCGGGATATAAAAGAATCGTAAGCCCCCGTAAACTCGTTGGCATAACTATAATCAAACGTTTTCTCGGATTTTTCGCCGGGAATATAGTGCCGGAGGATACCCTGTTTTATAAAGTACAGATAGTTTTCCACCACATCTTTATGCGACACCACCGCCCGTGCAGGAAACTTAATTTCTTTAAACTTATTGGCAAAAATCTCCCATTCATGTTTGCTTACCTTCATCCGGTATTCAAACAACTCTTTCATGTATTGCATTGGCCTCTTTTACTTTCAACGGCGGCAAATGTACAGGCATTTTTGTTATAGCAACTATTCCAAACAATTATTTTTTGATACTATTCAAAATTAATTGGAAGTCATATCGCACATTATTACATTTCTAAAACTGACGCTTTTTTCCAAGCCCTAAAATATTTTATCGGGTTAACAACTTACCCATAATTTGTTACGTTCTTTGTACCAGTATGATTCGTTTGGCATTATTAATATGCTTTTCCCTGTTTGCGATGGCTTTGCACGCGCAACAACCGCAGTGGGTGGAACTGAAAGGCCGTGTATTGGATGGCGGCGACAGCATGGGCGCGCCCTATGTGCACATTTTCGGGCTGCGCAGCAAAACCGGCAGCGTGGCCAATGTAGATGGCACTTTTAAGGTAATGGTGATACCCGGCGATACCCTTCGGCTTACTTCCGTGGGCTATACCAGCAAACTGGTGGCCCTGCCTACCGATATCTCTTCTTTGGGCGAACCCACCTTTCTTATTTTCCGCGAGGTGTACCATATCGACGAGGTTATCGTAATGCCGAAACCGGATATGCGCAAATCGCCGCCAACTTCGCCGCCCCCACCACCGCACAATCCGCACACGCCCATTTTCGGCATCGGCTCGGGGCCGGGCGGTGGCGTTACATTTGGTTTCGATACCAAGGCGGCGCACATCCGCAACCAACAGGAGCAGATTTCGCAGTGGGAATATATAGCCGCCGTGGACGATTACGTGGCCTACCGTTACAATGCCGACTTTATACAGCAGTTTGTGCCGCTGGCCGACGACCAGATACCCGTTTTCATGAATTATTGCCACATCCCCAACGAGTTTATACTGCAAGCCAACGATTATGACTTGGCCAAAGCCATAAAAGAGTGCTACAAATCTTTTGTGGGCCAATAAGATATGATTGGATACCTTTGTTGGACTTCCTAAATTCCCTCCGCTAAATTCCGTTTGGCCGTAACAATCCCCCGCCGCATCCGTAATAGAGGTAAAATCTTGCGGGAATGAGACAATTGAAGATCACTAACCAGATCACGCAGCGAGATAGCCAAGCTTTGGAAAAATATCTGCAAGAGATAGCCAAAGTGAAACTACTTACTGCCGACGACGAGGTGCGACTGGCACAAAGGATTAAGGAGGGAGACAGTGATGCGTTGGAAAGCTTGGTGAAAGCAAACCTGAGGTTTGTGGTATCCGTAGCCAAACAATACCAGAACCAAGGCCTCCCGCTTAGCGACTTGGTAAACGAGGGCAACCTGGGCCTGATAAAAGCCGCCCAGAAATTTGACGAAACCCGTGGTTTCAAGTTTATCTCCTATGCCGTTTGGTGGATTCGCCAGAGCATACTGCAAGGTTTGGTGGAGCAAAGCCGCATTGTGCGCATGCCGATGAACAAAGTGGGCTCGTACAACAAGATTACACAGGCCATGAGCACCTTCGAGCAGGAGTTTCAGCGCGAACCTACGCACGAGGAACTGGAAGACCTGTTGGAAATAAGCAGCAAAGAGATTGAAGACCTTATTAAAGGCGCTAGCCGCCACTTGAGCATGGATGCGCCCATGGGCGAAGACGGCGATAGCGGCAGCCTATACGATGTGCTGATAAACGACGATGCCAGCGACACCGAGCGCAATATGATGAAGGAATCCTTGAAAAAGGAAATAAACAAAGTGCTGGCCATACTGCCCAAGCGCGATGCCGAAATTGTGTGCTATTACTATGGCCTAAAAGGCGAAGGCTACATGACCTTGGAGGAAATCGGCAAGATTTTCGACCTTACCCGCGAAAGGGTGCGCCAAATAAAGGAAAGGGCTTTGCGCCGGTTGCGCAAAACCACCAACTCGCGCTCACTGAAGCACTACTTGGGCCATTAAAAGTTTGAAGGTTTTTTGGGATTGTCAATAGGCATGGCCGAACGGGGGTTCGGCCATGTCGTTTTTTATCCAAACCCGTCATTGCGAGGGCCAACATGATTATTAATAACAAAAATGAACCACAACAGCCCGAAGCAATCCCCTGCTGTAGAGTATGTTGTTACTAAAGCAGGGGTTGGCCCTGTCGTCGTTGGGGATTGCTTCGGGCTTTACAATTTATCGGAAACCATCAACATCATTGCGCCCCTCGCAATGACGCGCTTCTATTGCTTTACCAGTCTTTGCATAAATCTATTGCTTCCCTGCTCAACGATAACAAGATACATTCCCTGTGGCCAATGGGAGGTAACGATGGATTCCTTGGTGTTGGTTGCTGTTTTTTCCTCAACCAACCTACCCATCATATCAAATATCTTGATGCTGGCGGGGGTTGAATGGCCAATTTCAATGGATACTTCGCTTACAGTAGGGTTGGGATATAGTTTGAAGCCTTCGTTTGCGGCAATTTCGGCTATGGAGCTAATCGTGCTATCCACGCCCCAAGCATGGTCGATGGTAACGGTATCGAACGTAACGCTGGCATAGTAAACGGATTGAGAGGCCACCGAATCGTAATACCAATCCTCGGTAAACTGGCTCTGTACGGCTATATTTTGGAAATTGTTGAAACTACCGTACATGCCGGAGTCGCCCACCACAATTACCCACGCCTGCCCGTTCACCGTTTCGCAGGCGCGTATTTGGTTTATCTCGCCGTCGCACGGGCGGCGTACCGCTACGTAGCTTTCGCCTTGTCGGCCCAGCAGCCACAGGCTATCGGTGCGCACCTCGTCAAAGTCGGCATCCGTAAAATGCAGGGCTACATCCTTGCTTTTCAATACAATGTTGCCCGGTTCGGGTCGATACATCAACAATACCACGTTGTGTTTTTGCTCCGCATAAGGAAAGTGCTCGTTGGCGTTGTTTTCGCCACGGTTGTTCCAAGGCTTCACTTGGCCCGATGCCGTCATTACGGCCGTGGTGCCTACTGCCGCCACGCACGGAAACTGTTGGTAGCCCGCCTTGCCCGGCCAATAGTTTTGTATGGAGCTAAGGGTAACGCCGTTTTGCTTGAAAATGGCCACTTCTTGGCCGCAATATACCGAGCTCATGGCCATGGCGGGCAACCCTTGCGCTATGCCTTCTATTACTGATGGCGCAAGCCCTTCAAAAAACTTGAACGGCCTAAAATCCACATGCCGCCAAAGCATGGAATCTATCATTAAGGTAGCCGTTTCGCGCGCCACTGCCGGATGAAAGTAGGCACCCGAGCTCCATTGGAAAATCACCTTATCCAGCGGGCGTTGCGTGCCGTGCAATATAAGGGCACTATCCAACGAATGGCCTATACGGTACAGCGTATCCAAACTTGCCGACCACAACGAGACAATGCTATCTATTTGCAGGTTTGAAGTAGCCAAAAAAGCCCCGGCATGAGAGGCCCGTCCGGGGCGTTGGCCCATGCCTGTAAGCAGATAGATAAGGTTGTTGTGGTTTTGCCCATAAGGGGTGGCATACTTCTCATAATAATTGCGCCCGGCAGCGGGCATCATTACGCCCACGTTGTTGGTCACCATCAGCAACTCTCGCAACAATCTTACGGATGCCTGGGTAGCCAAATCTTTAATCTCCGGGTCTTGTGCAAAGTCCGACAGATTCAACAATCCCGAAAAACAATAGGGCGCATACACCGATGAGAAAAACTCGTAAAACCCATACTTTATCTTCAGGCGCAGGTAGTGTTTCAAGCGGGTTTCCAACCCCGCATCAATGGGTTTGCCATATTTTTCGTGCAACAGCCAATGGCTGCTCATCCACATAATCATATGGTTCTCGCTCCAGTAGCCACGCAGCGTGTCGCCTTTGGTAAGCCAAAAGGGGATGGTATCCAACGTGGGCAGTATCAAACTATCTTGGCTGCCATTGCTTAGAAACAATACCCGAACCAGCCGCACGATGTCAAAATCGCTGGTGCTGTTGGTTACCGTGGAGCGGATAAGGTTGCTTATCAATGCCGTATCCACTACACCATCAACATAAGCTTGTATGCAAATGGCATCGTTGTTCGGTCGGGCCAGAGCAGTGTCGATGTAGGCAAGGCGGCGTTTCTCATAAATACTGTCGTTAGCCAAAACCGAGGAGGAAACCAGTAGCAGGGCTACGAAACAGGCAAAGCGCACCAACTTAGCGGGAAATATTGTTTTCATGAAGATGTGAGGATAGCGGGGAACGATGCTTCAATTTAAGAAGATTGTTTAACATTAGCTTAATAAACATAGATAAAAAGCCGCCCGACGATTCATTCTTGCAAATCAGAGCCTATCTTATATCTTTACCACTATAACAAAACCCGACAATACTATGACCCGCAAACTGGTAGAGTGCGTGCCCAACTTTAGCGAAGGCCGAAACATGCAGATAATCAAGCAGATAACCGATGCGATTGAAAGCGTGGAAGGCGTGAAACTATTGGACGTGGACCCCGGCAAAGATACCAACCGCACCGTGGTAACGTTTGTGGGTGAGCCAGAACTAGTGGCCGAAGCGGCTTTCCGGGCCATTAAAAAAGCCAGCGAAGTAATAGATATGACGAAGCACAAAGGCGAGCACCCGCGTTTCGGTGCTACCGATGTGTGCCCCTTTATCCCCATCAGCGGCGTAAGCATGGATGAATGCGTGGCCATTGCCCAAAAAGTGGGCGAACGCGTGGGCAACGAACTGTCCATCCCCGTTTATCTATATGAATACGCGGCTACTGAGCCTAAGCGGAAAAACCTTGCCAGCGTACGCGCGGGGGAATATGAGGGTATTGCCGAGAAAATTGCCAAGCCGGAGTGGAAACCCGATTACGGCCCAGCAAGGTTCAATGTGAAAAGCGGCAACATTGCCATCAGCGCACGGGAGTTTTTGGTGGCCTACAACGTAAATCTCAACACCACATCAGTGCGCCGGGCCAACAGCATCGCTTTCGACGTGCGCGAGAACGGCCGCATCAAGCGCGAGGGCGACCCGATAACGGGCACCGTGGTGAAAGACGAAAAAGGCAATGCCGTGCGCATACCGGGCACGTTAAAGTCGGTAAAGGCAATCGGTTGGTTCATAGAAGAATATGGCGTGGCACAAATAAGCATGAACCTTACCAACATCGCCACCACGCCCGTGCATGTGGCTTTCGATGAAGTAGTAAAGAGTGCCCAAAGCCGCGGCATCCGCGTTACTGGCTCGGAACTGGTGGGCTTGATACCACTTAAAGCCTTGCTGGATGCTGGTATATATTTCTTGGAGAAACAGCAACGCTCCACCGGCATATCGGAAACCGAACTGGTAAAGATTGCCGTAAAATCGCTGGGGCTGGACGATTTAAAGCCTTTCGACCCAAAGAAACGGGTAATAGAATATTTGCTGGAAGACCTTAACGACAGCAAGTTGGTAAACATGGACCTGCGCGAGTTTGCCGACGAAACGGCCAGCGAATCGGCAGCACCGGGTGGTGGCTCCATATCTGCCTACGCGGGTGCATTAGGCATTTCCCTGGCCACTATGGTAGCCAACCTGAGCAGCCACAAGCGTGGATGGGATGCCCGCTGGAAAGAGTTTAGTGATTGGGCGGCACAAGGCCAAGCCATTAAAGACCAATTGATTAAGCTGGTAGATGAGGACACCCGTGCCTTCAACGCCATTATGGCCGCTTTTGCGCTGCCCAAAGGCAACGATGCGGAGAAAGCTGCCCGCAAACAAGCCGTACAATCTGCCACCAAATATGCCATCGAGGTGCCCTTTAAAGTAATGGAGCTAAGCGTACAGAGCCTGCCCATCATCAAAGCCATGGCCGATACAGGCAACCCCAATAGCGTAACCGATGCAGGAGTGGGTGCCCTTTGCGCCCGAACCGCCGTGCTCGGGGCTTTCCTTAACGTAAAGGTCAATGCTGGCGGACTGGATGACAAAGACTTTGCCAACGACATGGTGCAACGCGGAGAAACCTTAGTGACGGAGGCCAATAGGTTGGAACAGGAAATTTGGGAAGTGGTGAACGGAAAGATAGAGTGAGGTTTAAGCTACTACCTCTTCTTCCGTTTTAGTGGTTTGTACAGCTTTTTTCTTCGGCAAGTTGGTGTCGAACACCTTATCCCAAACATCGGACGTGAAACCGAAACCATAATCCGGGTCGCGGAAATGGTGGTCCATATGGTGTTTTTTGATGCGCTGGAAGTAGGCAAACTTCCAGTTGAAATGGTGTACGGCGTAGTGCGACATATCATATACCAAATAGCCCAGCAAAAAACCCACAAAAGCCGGGGCCATCATGTATGGGCCTAGTATGGCGCGGAACGCAAAAAAGAATATTACCGCCAAAGGAATGCTTACCGATGGGGGCATTACCAAACGGGTACTATCCTGCGGATAAGCATGGTGAACACCGTGCGAGATAAAGTGGAAACGTTTGCCTATTTCACTGGTGGCGTTGTGATGGAAAATAAAACGGTGTACGGTGTATTCAAAAAACGTCCAAGTAAAAATACCCGCAAAAAACAACCCGACACGGGCCAGTATCGAAGCCTCGGCAATAGGTGTGGCAAAAATGGCAACGTACAGGAAATATAGGATAGGGGGAATATAAAGGTAGAGCGGCACCGTATAATGCACTTTGGAAAGCGCATTGATGGTATCATTCTTAAACATCCGCACCGATTCGTCCTTCGTGCTTATAAACAGCTTCCTTGCCATACCTATAATTATTGTGGGGCAAAGTTACTAAACAATCCACATACGGATGCGTTAAATGATGGGGGCTGGTACAGAGGAGTTTACTTGGGTGCAAACTGGTAGCGAAAAAGGTCTTCGCCGGTATCTTGGTTCACCCAAAGCTCGTTGCCCGTAAGGCGCAAAATATACCAAACCTTGGCATCGGTTACGCCGCCTTCCGATTCGGAAAAAACCAACAGCAGGTTTTCGCCTTTTTGGTCAAATTCCCACAAACCTTTAGCAACAATAATGGAATCGCCAGTGAGGGTGTTAACGGTATCTTTATAAGTTACCGAGCCATCGTCTTTTATGCTCACCGAGATGCGGGTTTGCGCGGTGGCATCCGTACCGTTACGTTGGGCCAAATCTATTACCCAATTATTGGTAACACGGCTTTTTTTGGTTCGTAGGGAAAAGGCCGGGCCTTCGTCATACTTATTGCAGCTAGCGAAACACACGCTGAGGATGGATAATACCACCGCCACATTGGTAAGCTTTTTCATAATAGTAGGTTGGAATAACCTAAGATACGTTTTTTTAGCTTACGAGGTAATGTTTAAGGATACTTATTTCAAACTTGCGGTTAGCTCGTTTTCAAGGCCACCTCCCAGCTCTTTCTTTAACCTGCCCACCATGGCGTTAAACTCTTGCATATTTTTCTTGGCAACCGGCTCGGCAGGCGGAGGCAGTACTTTGAAAGGATCAACCTGAACGCCGTTTTTCCAGAAACGGAAGCAAACGTGCGGCCCTGTAGCCAAACCAGTGCTACCCACATAGCCTATTACGTCGCCTTGGCTCACCCGCTTGCCTGGTTTAATGCCGCTGGCAAACTTGCTCATATGCAAGTATTGGGTGGTATAGGTGCCGTTGTGCTTTATTTTTACATAGTTGCCGTTGCCTTGGGTAAAACTGGCTTCCACAACCACGCCGTCGCCCACGGTGATGATGGGCGTGCCGTGTGCAGCCGCATAGTCCGTGCCCAAGTGTGGGCGGTTTACTTTTAGTACGGGATGTAGGCGGTTTTTGTTGTATTTGGAGCTAATACGGTAGCCATATTTCAACGGGGCTTTGAGGAAAGCGCGCTTCATGCTCTCAGCTTGGTCGTCGTAATAAGCACCGCCGTTATCCTGCTCAAAATAGAAAGCGTAGAAACTCTTGTTGTTGTGGGTAAACTCAATGGCCTCTATTTTTTCGATGCCCACATATTTGCCTTCCACGGCCTTCTCGGTATAGATTACCTTGAAGTTGTCGCCCTTTTGCAGCTTGTAGAAATCGATGGTACAATCGTAAATGCTGGCCATACCGTATGCCAAGGCCACGTCCACACCGGCACTTTGCAAGGTTTCGGACAAGGACCCGGAAATAGTGCCAACCACGCGCTTGCGCTCCACGGTTACTTCCTTCATGCCCTTGTACACGGAATCGTTGGCCAAATCATACACCACAAACTCCACGCTCGATTTCTCGTAAATCAAATACGCGGCCGCGTTCAAAGTATCCGATTCGCGCACCATAATGGTATAGGGGCGGTCGAATTTCATGTACCGGGTATCGAAAACATTTTGATATTTGGTGGATAGGTTGAGGATGTTACCCGCATTCAAATCGTACGATGCCAATATCGAAGCCAGATTTTGGTTCGGCTTCACCTTGCCTTGTATCACATTATATTCATCCTTGGGAATACCGAACAGGAACTCCGCTTGGCTCTCCACCTCTTCGCCAATCACCATGGCATCCAAGTCGGTATCCAAACCGTAAGAGGGGTAAAATATGTAAACCAATGCTATGGCTACCAACACAGCAGCACCTATGCCGAGCTTCTTTTTGCGCGTCATGCCAGGTAGTAGTTTTTAGAATTTAGTAATAGTGTTCCCATAAAAATAACACGATATGCCGAGAATTCCTCGACTGTAAAAATAAAAGGCGATTTATACCGTGCAATTCCTAATTTCGCACAAAATAATAGCGCAATGCCCCATTTATCGGACAGGATAGCCAACCTCCACGAATCGGCCACCATCAAAATGGCTCAATTGGGCCGCGAACTGAAGGCCCAAGGCCACGACGTTATCAGCCTTAGCCTCGGCGAACCGGATTTTGTAACCCCGAAACATATATGCGAGGCAGCCAAATCCGCCATCGACCAAGGGTTTACATTCTACACCCCCGTGCCGGGCACCATTGAGTTGCGCAAGGCTATTTCGGCCAAGTTTAAACGCGACAATGGGCTGGAATATTCTCCAGAGCAAATCGTGGTTTCCACCGGGGCCAAACAAAGCCTTATCAACGTGGTGCTGTGTTTGGTTAATCCGGGCGAGGAAGTGATTGTGCCAGCACCGTTTTGGGTGAGCTATGGGGCCATGGTGGAACTTGCGGAAGGCAAGATGGTAAACGTATTTGCGGGCATCGACCAAGATTTTAAAATCACCCCCGAGCAACTGGAAGCGGCCATCACGCCCAAAACCCGCATGATGATTTTCAGTTCGCCCAGCAACCCATCGGGCTCTGTTTATACCAAAGAAGAGTTGCAGGCGCTGGCCAAAGTGTTGGCTAAGTACCCGGAAATCTACATCGTATCCGACGAGATATACGAGTACATTACTTATACGGGCAAACACGAGAGCATTGCGCAGTTTCCTGAAGTATATAACCAAACCATTACCGTAAACGGCTTTGCCAAAGGGTTTGCCATGACGGGCTGGCGCGTGGGCTACATAGGCGCACCGCTATGGATTGCCAAGGCTTGCGACAAGCTACAAGGCCAGTTTACCAGCGGCACCTGCTCCATTGCGCAAAAGGCCGCCGAAGCCGCCCTGAACAGCGATATGCAGCCTACTTGGGAAATGCGCGACCATTTCCTTCGCCGCCGCGATTTGGTAGTGAGCGCGCTGAGCGAAATACCCGGATTAAAGGTGAACACGCCTCCCGGAGCGTTTTATGTATTTCCGGATGTGAGTGCCTATTTTGGCAAGACCTGCGATGGCGAGACGATAAAAGATGCGGATGATTTGGCACTTTTCCTGTTGAGCAAGGCCCATGTATCGTTGGTTTCCGGCGCGGCGTTCGGCGCACCGGAGTGCGTGCGCATCAGCTACGCCGCCAGCGACCAACAACTTACGGAAGCTTGTTTGAGGATTAAGAACGCGTTGGAGAAGTTAAGATAGATGGGAGATGATAAATGAAAGATGGAAGATGATAAATGAAAGATGGAAGATGATAGATGAGAAATGGTAGAATTGGCCTTTTCAGTTCTGTTGTTCCAAGTTACGCTTTCTGTAGATTGAATGAAAAATCATTAGTAATTCCTTCGCTTCTTGATGCAGTGATTTTGCAACTTCACCATTATTAATCTCAGATTCGATTATCAATTCGAGCCAATAAACACATTCGTCCGCTTCTTCTATAACCGTACCAAGCTTGGCGTAGAACTCCTTTTTACTTCTGCCCCTAAAAGCCGCCCTAGTATTCGCCCCGACGGATGTTGCTGACCGTAGCAACTGCCTACCTAATACCCTTGCATCCTCCGTTTTAGGTAGGGTTCTATAAAAACGAATTGAAGCCAATGCAAAGTTTTTGCTTCGAATCTTTAAATCTAACCCCATCTCTATCTCGTGGTTTGTTTAATCGGTCTGCCATTTACCATCTATCATTTGCCATCTCCCATCTTTCATTTATCATCTTTCATTTACCCTACGTCTTAGAGTGCTTGTCCAACAACGGGTTCACCACTGGCGGGCTATAATGCAGCATGGCGTTCAGCACGTCCTCTACCCTATCCACAAACAGCAGCATCCTGCGGTGGCGTTCTTTCAGCAACCCTTCTGCCGCCATGTGGTCCAACAGCTTTATCAGGTGATTGTAATAGCCGTTTACATTGATAACCGCTATGGGCTTATGGTGTAGGCCCAATTGCGCCCAAGTGATGATTTCAAACAATTCTTCCAGCGTGCCATAGCCACCAGGCAGGGCTATAAACCCATCGGATAGTACGGACATTTTCTGTTTGCGCTCGTGCATACTGTCCACAAACAACAGTTCGCTCAGTCCCGCATGGGCTATCTCCTTAGCGGATAGGAAATGCGGTATCACGCCCGTAACGGCACCGCCGCTTTGCAAGGCCGCATCGGCCACGGCGCCCATCAATCCTACTTTGGCACCGCCATAAACCAAGCGGATGTTGTGCCGGGCCAGCGTATGGCCCAATGCTTCGGCAGCGGCCCTATACTCGTCGCGCTCGCCGAGACTGGAGGCGCAAAAAACACAGATACTTTTCATACTACTAAATCTAAGCTTTTCGTGGGCAAAAGGCAAGTTGCGCCAAACAATTATACCTTTGCGGCATGGATGTAGTGGAAATGTACACTGATGGCGCGGCCAAAGGAAACCCCGGCCCGGGAGGCTATGGCACCATATTGCGCTACAAGGGCCACGAGCGGGAGCTTGCGCAAGCCTACAAACATACCACCAACAACCGCATGGAGCTGATGGCGGTTATAAAAGGGCTTGAAGCGTTAACACGCAACAATTTGACGGTCAAAGTGTTTTCCGATAGCAAATACGTGGTGGATGCCATATCGTTGGGATGGATATATGGCTGGCAGAAAAAGGGTTTCGCAGGCAAAAAGAACGAAGACCTCTGGCGGCAGTATCTGGAACTGAGCAAGCGGTTTAAAGTAGAAGTTAAATGGATAAAGGGCCACAACAACCATCCGCTAAACGAACGTTGCGATCGCCTTGCCGTTGCCGCCGCCGAAAACGGCCCTTGGCTGGAAGATGTAGGATATAAACCGGAATAAGTTATTGGTTATTAGTTACTGGTTATTAGTAGCAGGTATAACCAATTAACCAATTAACCAATTAACCAATTAACCAGTAACTAAACATAAAACACGAAGCGGGCCCAAAAACCTTTGACGGTTTGTCGGAACCCGCTTCCACTTTCATTTGCCATAACGGCCAGAAAGCGTCAAGTTACGGTTATGCGGCTTTATCCTTTCTAATAGGCTTTGCACCGAAGCGCATGTCCTAAAATGGATGCTGGCACGCTTTTGCGAAAAGTATTTTCGGTAATGCGTTTCTTCCGAAGAAGTGAATACCTTTAATATACCGGTCGTCTTCTGAAGCGTGGGCGCTTTCCCAGAACCACCCTTTCAGGTAGAACCCTTCGACTAAACCAGCAATTCAAACAACTTTTCCGAAGGTGCCTGGCTTTTGCAAGCCTGCCGTGTATCCCTCGCTTGATGTTATCAAAATTAGCATAGGGACATTGCTAATCCAAATAATTTTCTTAATATTTATACACAAGATTTGAACGGATTTACACACCAACAACATCGGCTTATGCACCGATGCGTACACGTTATGAACATTTTATGCAATCGCACATAACGTTATACACAAAGTTATCGTTTAGAGGCAAAAATTTGGCTGGAACAAGAATCTGCTATTTTTAGGCAATAAGCTGTTACCAAATTGGGTTTACGGTAAAAAGCGCGCCCATGAAGCTCACCCCTATCAACCCGCATTTCAATGCCTGCGACCAAAAGTGGGAGCTGATGCCCGAACAGGACGGCGGAAAGCTGTGCGGTGAATGCGAACGGGTGCTGGTGGATTTTACGCCTTTTAGCGAGCAGGAAGTACTTAACCGCCAGCGAAAAAGTGGCTTCAGCATTTGCGGGCGATATACCAAGCCGCAAGTTGACCGCCTGCATCGGCACCTTGCGCTGGAAGAAAGCCAAAACCACATGCCTTGGCTAGTATCGTTGGCGATGGGCGCGGGCAGTTTGCTTCCATTGGCCGCCGCGGCGCAGGACAACAATACGGTGAAAGGACTATTGGGCGGCGGCGCAGAAGAAATAGTGGAGATAGGGTTAATCCCAGCACCACAACCTCCTCAAACACCCCTAATTGTAGTAGGAAGCATGCATGCCCAGCGAACGGATACTACGGAAATCACCTTATATAGCAGTAAAATCCCCGTGGCCCATACCGTTCCACTGCCCGGTGTACCGGGCAACCTGCGCTACCCCGTGCTACAAGCGCACGAACAAACCAAAACAATAGAAATAAAGGGTATGGTTGTAGATAAAGAAACAGGGGAAACGCTGCCATTTGTAACCGTTATGGTAGAAAACACCAGTTACGGTACGACTAGTGATTTCGATGGAAATTTTGCGTTAATGGTGCCATCAGATATGGGAAGTGTAATTTTGAAAACATC
>CAYYZT010000050.1:0-13765 GCA_964476015.1 uncultured Chitinophaga sp. | reverse complement strand
GCTCAAAACACAGGCTTGATAGCCCGATCCGGTGCCTATTTCCAACACTTTTTCGCGCTTTTGTATCTGTAGCAGCTCAGTTTGGTAGGCCACGGTGTAGGGCTGCGAAATAGTTTGCCCTTGCCCAATCTGGAAAGCCTTGTCTTCATAGGCGGTTTCCATAAAGGCCGCATCCAGGAAATAGTGGCGCGGCAGGCTGTTTATGGCCGTCAGTACCCGTTCGTCCTTAATACCCTTGGCGCGCAACAGCTCTACCAACTGCTTGCGCAGCCCTTTGTGCCTATAATTGTCTTCCAGCTTAATCACACCGCTAAATTAACAAATGGCCGCCAGTGGGCTTAAAATAGTTATTGACAAAGGCGGTGTGGGTTTGTTGAGGTGAGTGTAGCATATCTACAGCATTATCTCTTGCGCCAATAGTTACGCTGCTTATGATGGGCGAATGCTACTACAAGCACACTGTTTCCATCAATCACCTTAAAAACTATCTTATATGGAAAACGTTCCAATATCGCTTTGCGATAACCTTGGTATTCTTGAAAAAGCAATGGATTAGTAGTTATGGCTTTTCTTGCGAGCATGTATTTATCAAACAAATCCAAAGCTAGTGTAGGGGATATCTTGTAATACCAGTCAAGAGCCTGTTCTATTTCTACAGCGGCTTTGCCCGAAACCACCACATTAAAATCCATATTTCCGCTTTAGGGTTGCTTCCAGTTCTTCTGCCTTGATGGCGCTCGATGGGTTTTTATGATATTCGGCTTCCCGCTCCCTAAACATTTGCAATTCGGTTTCGGTAAATTCTTCCTCGTTATATTCCACAAAACCTTCCACTTTCGATTCAAAGTTGGCCGTTTCCAGCAACTGCTTCAGCAATTCCGCGTCTTTGTCGCTTTCCAGTTTAAAGGTGAATGTTTTCATCGTGTTTACCAACGTTTTTCAAATATACTAAAGCCAGAGATGGTTTAAAAGTTCACATACGGGAAAGCGATGGGATTTTGCTTAATCCTCATTACCTTGTAGGTAGAAAACCTATGGACATGAACTCAGCAACAGTACAATACAACCAATCCCAATCGGCCGACGATCAAGCCATTTGTAACGCCTTGGCTACCATCATCAGCCAAGAACTGCCCGAAGCGGAAAGCAAGATTTGGCATGCGCACCCCGTTTGGTTTTTGAATGGCAACCCCATTGTGGGCTACAGCAAGATCAAGGCTGGCATACAGTTAATGTTTTGGAGCGGGGCCAGCTTCGGCGAGGAAGGGCTGAAACCCGGCACAGGCAAGTTTAAAGATGCTTCCATCCTGTACACCGCCACCGAGCAAATCCATGCGGTGGAATTGAAGTCGTGGCTCGCCAAGGCACGTACCATCCAATGGGATTACAAAAACATCGTGAAGCGCAAGGGGGTGTTGGAAAAGCTGGGGGAGTTTTAGCTGATGGAATGTATAACAGTATAAATACTCCTATGTATTAAATTAGAGTGATTCTATTTTCTACCCTTAGTACATAGCCTGTATCATCTAAAAATTGGTCCATTCTGCGTTGCTGGCTCTCTTTAAATTTAGGATGTTCGCTATTTGCTATGTAAGCCTTTTTTTGGTTGTAATTTTCTGCCAAAGCAGTCGTTTCAAATTTTGAAATTGTTACGCGCAACTGCTGCTCCGCGTCTTTTACCCAAGCATTACCTATTGCCCCTCTTTGTTTTAGCTCAACAAACACTACTACATCATTATAACTTAAGAAACAGTCACAACGTTTTTCCATCGTTCCATTTTCCCTTCGTATATCAATGCAATGGTCCACTGCAGTACATTGGATGTTATAGCCATTTTCATTGTTTACTACCGCAATCCATTTTTCTCCTGAATTTTCATCAATATAAGCAGGATTGGTAGCCGGCGGAGGATCATCACATAAACCAAACAATTTCCTCTTTGAAAACGTCTGACATTTGTCCAAAGAAAAATCAATCATAGAACTTGCTGTATTTCAAGTAAGCGGGCATAAAGTTCATTCGTTTCCCCTAGTTCGCCATTAAGTTTGTTTTCATCGGATGGGATGCCCTTATATGTCTCTAATTTTTTAATAGTTCCAGTCTTTTCTTCCAACTCATAAATTACTAAATCACCTTCATGAATTGTGGCATTAAGCGGAACAACATCATTAAGCTTCTTAAGCAAATCCTCCTCTTTAATTTTTTTCTTTAGTATGCCAGCTTTAGCTGCTAAGGTCAAAAAATTTACCATATAAGGACTATGGGTAGTCATTATTAAACTATTTCCAGTATTGACATTATTATAGCCCAACAACGCCTGAAGTAATTGCCATTGTGATGAAGGGAATAGGTTTTGCTCAGGCTCTTCAACTATATTTATGAAAATACTTTTATTAAACTTTGAAGATAATACTGACAAGGCAACCCGACGTTGCTCATCAGTTAAGTTTTCATTGCCCCATATATCTTTAACGCCCCGTTTAAATCGTTTTAATTCTTCACCAGTCATAGGCTCTTTGCTTTCTTCACTCTGTGTTTTTACAGAGTTCGATAAATATGCCGATACCAGAAACAATGGGACCAATGATTGAAAACCACTAGAGGCTTCCGTTAGCTTTACTTTGTAATTCTCACCTTTTAAATTGATAGTATCGTTAAGTTTATCATATTCTACTTGTGTTTTGTTAATCGGCAGGTTAACCAACTCTTTTATCTCATCTTTGGAATTATTGTATTCCGTTAAAAATTCTTTCAATGAGTCTGATGCAAGTTTTAACTCATTAGGAGATTTTACGTAAGAAATAAAATTTCTTTCGGCTGGTACATACATGATTTGAGCAAGAGTATAGGTATTATTGGGTATCTCATCTATCTGCAAGGAACCATTTCTATATTGGATTGAATAAGCTTCGCCTATGTATTCAATTGTTGTTTCAACCCCTGGCAGATCTGGAAAATAATTCTCCAGCCGATGATAGTTCAAATAATGGTTCTTAAATCTGTTTTTGCGTTCAAACCATTTTTTTTCGTAATCTCCCCTAACCAAAGCTTTCTCAATCCAAGTTAATGTAGAAATGAGCTTGGCTACCGTACTCTTTCCCGACCCTTGGTTTCCGATAAAAGTTGTAACTTTTTTAACATCCATCCACCCATCATCTTGCGTATACCCTTCTTTGATAGGGCCAAAATTGCGTATTCTTATTTTACTCATATAGGTTGCTGTGAATCCTCAAATCTACAAAATACTGGCATCTATCAATGCACTCTATTAGGAATAGGTTTTAGAAGTTGTTGAGCATTTAGCGGATTCAAGAGGCTCTGTTTGATGGGCACGTGCAATGCAACCATCTTGAAAAGAATACGGATACGTGTATTTAAGGCAGCATTGAAAAGCCCTATCAATCAATCAGTACAGCGATTAACCTATAACTGCTCTCATACACTGTTACCACAATCACCACATCGTTCATTTCCAAGTTATCGTTGGAGCCGGTAGTGTTGGCGTTGAGGCGGAAGGTGTAGTTGCCACTGCACGGCGCGGTAAACACATCAAGGAAAAGGACAACCATGCCCTCCTCGCAAAGATGAATAGAAAGTAACGTGTTCCCAACCGGTAAGCAACATGCATGATACAACAATCACCGTGCAAATCGTTATCATCGCTATCCATATACACAACGCTTTCGCCGCTTGCGGCATTTGCCCGATGCCGAGCAAAGCGCTTGGCGGTTTGGGTTGAAAAATGTACGGACTGGTTTTGACGGAGGTTTGGTATAGAATTACCTCTTAGCGCACTTTTACCGCAAAAAGGGGGCATTTTGCGGCATAATAGCTCAAAATTGCGGCATTATACCGCAAAAATGCCTCAAAAAATAGCTCAAAATGTCGCAAAATACCTCAAAACCACCCACGCCGAACCATTTTAATCAAACGACCGTTTGGTAAATAAAAAGGCTTGGGTTAAATTCGTTTCGACTTTAAGTCTTGATACTTGATACCCACTACTTGATACTAGAATAGAAATGCCTAAAGCCAAAGTAAGCGAGACCTTTATCCTCAACCAAGCGTTGAAGATATTCAGCCAGAAGAGCTACCACCAGGCCACCATGGCCGATATAGCGGAGGCTTGCGGCCTGCTGAAAGGCAGTATGTACCACTATTACCCCAGCAAAGAACACCTGATGAAGGCCGTGATAGCCTATGTGCATGACTATTTCAACAAGGAGGTTTTCGCTCATGCCTACCACGAGAAAGTGAGTACCAGAGACCGTTTGCGCCGCATGGGCGAGGTAACGGAGAAAATGTTCATCGGCCCGCAAGAAGGGTGCATCATGGGTAACATCGGCATCGAGACGGCGAGGGTGATACCGGAGTTCAGCGACTTGATACGCAACTTCTTTAACGACTGGATAGCCGCGCTGACACACGTTTTGAAAGACAAATACAGCGACAAAACCGCCCGAGAAGTAGCCGAGCAGTGCGTGAGCGAGATAGAGGGTGCCGTAATGATGATGCGCATCTACAACGAGCCCCGCTACCTAAAGGATGCCCTGAAAAGGGTGGCGAAGAGAGCGTATTGAAGAGGATAAATGAGAGACGAAAGATGATAGATGGGAAATGATAGACGATAGACTGGTAAACCAAAAGATAATTCATTGAGAACAAGCTTGTTAATTGTTGGGTTTGTTATCTTTAATTTTACATTTATCATCTAATAATCAAACGCTTGTTTGGTAAAAAGAAAAAATCAGGGTAACTTAGGTACCCCATTGAAAAACAGATATAAACGATCAATCTTAAACCCTTAATATACCTATATGGAGACCGCACAAGTACAACCCAAGGCCAATGTTGATGCAGGCTTTAAGCGCCGCATCCGCAAGGCCGTGGTGCTTGGTTCGGGCGTTATGGGCTCGCGTATCGCGCTGCACTTTGCCAACGTTGGCCTGGAAGTGCTGCTGCTGGACATTGTTCCGCGCGACCTGAGCGAAGCCGATTCCAAAAATTCCGCTAAGCGTAACTCAATCGTTAACAGTGCTTTGGATGCCGCCATCAAGAGCAATCCTTCCCCTGTTTACGACAAGGCTTTCACCAGCCGCGTAAAAACGGGCAACTTCGACGACAACTTTAAAGATATAGCCGATGCCGACTTGATTTTGGAGGCCGTAGTAGAGAATTTGGCCATCAAAAAAACGGTGTTCGACCAAGTGGACAAATACCGCAAAGCGGGCTCTATCGTGGCTTCCAACACTTCCGGCATCCCCATCCACAGCATGTTGGAAGGCCGCAGCGAGGATTTCGCCAAGCACTTTTTGGGCTTGCACTTCTTCAATCCGCCACGCTATTTGAAGCTTTTGGAGGTAATCCCTACCGCCAAAACCGACCCGGCCGTTACCAGCTTTATGTTGGACTATGGCAGCAAGGTGATAGGCAAAACCACCGTGTTGTGCAAAGATACCCCAGCGTTCATTGCCAACCGTATCGGTGTTTTCAGCATCATGACCATCTTCCACGTAATGCAGGAAATGGGCCTTACCGTACAAGAGGTTGATGCCCTTACCGGCCCAGTGAGCGGTCGCCCCAAATCGGCTACCTTTCGCACTGCCGACGTGGTAGGCTTGGATACTTTGGTAAAAGTGGCCGACAATGCCTACAACGATGTGGTAAACGACGAAGCCCGCGACCTGTTTAAGATACCTACCTACGTACAAAAGATGGTAGAGAACAAATGGCTGGGAGATAAGACTGGCCAAGGTTTCTACAAAAAACTGAAAGGCGACGGCGGTAAGAAAATACTTACCCTGAACCTGAATACGCTGGAGTACGAAGATCAACCACGCGCTAAGTTTGCCACCATTGAGGCGGCTAAGCAAAGCGACGACCTGAAAGAGCGCCTGAAAATACTGAACAGCGGCAAAGACAAAGCCGGTGAGTTTATCCGTGAGGTGAACTACCGCCTAAGTGCCTACGCCAGTAACCGCGTGCCGGAAATTGCTGACGAGCTATACCGTGTGGATGATGCCCTGCGCGCTGGCTTCGGCTGGGAGCTGGGCCCGTTCCAAGCATGGGATGTGCTGGGCGTTGCCAAAACCGTTGAGAAAATGAAAGCTGCCGGCCACAAGCCAGCCGCTTGGGTAGAAGAGATGTTGGCCAGTGGCAAACAAACCTTCTATGTAGTTGAAAACGGCATCCGCAAGTACTACGACATTAATACCAAAGATTACGTGGCTATCCCGGGCCAAGATGCTTTCATCCTTTTGGACAACCTGCGCGGCAAAAAGCCAGTATGGCAGAACAGCGGCGTTACCTTGCACGACTTGGGCGATGGCGTATTGAACCTGGAGTTCCATACCAAAATGAACTCATTGGGTAGCGAGGTGCTGGAAGGCATCAACAAGGCTATCGACATTGCCGAAAAGAACTACCGTGGTTTGGTTATTGCCAACAACGGCCAAAACTTCTCTGCCGGTGCCAACCTGATGATGATATTTATGCTGGCTATCGAGCAGGAGTATGATGAGCTGGATTTCGCCATCCGTCATTTCCAGAACACGGTTGCCCGCATCCGCTTTAGCGATATTCCTGTGGTGGTGGCCCCTCACGGCCTTACCCTTGGTGGTGGTTGCGAAGTGGCTATGCACGCCGACCGCGTGGTGGCTGCCGCAGAAACCTACATCGGCCTAGTGGAAGTAGGCGTGGGCCTATTGCCAGCAGGTGGCGGTACCAAAGAATTGACCCTACGTGCGGCCGCTGGCTTCAAGAAGGGCGACGTTCAATTGAACCGCATACAAGATGCTTTTGTGAACATTGCTACCGCTAAAGTGGCTACCAGTGCACAAGAGGCATTTAGCCTGAACCTGTTGCGCGAGCACCAAGACATAGTTGTGGTAAATGGCGACCGCCAGATTGCCGAAGCTAAGAAAGAAGTGATCCGCTTGGATGAGCGTGGCTACACCCGCCCTATTCCGCAAGAGGTTACCGTATTGGGCCGCACCGCATTGGCTGGCCTGTACAGTGGCAGCTACGGCTTCTACTTTGGCAAATACGCTACCGAGCACGACATGAAGATTGCCAACAAAATTGGCTACGTAATGAGCGGCGGCGACCTAAGCGGCGAGCAAAAGGTAAGCGAGCAGTATCTACTAGACCTAGAGCGCGAAGCGTTCTTGTCACTATTGGGTGAGCAGAAAACCTTGGAGCGTATCCAAAGCATCCTTAAGACCGGTAAACCTTTACGTAATTAATAGACACAAGACACAAGACACAAGACACAAGACACAAGATTTTTTGAAACAATGGCTCATCACAACTTCAAAGAGTTGATAGCTTGGCAGAAGGCCCGGAAATTAGTAAAGGAGATTTACAAAGTTTCTGTTCTTTTCCCCAAAGAGGAAAAGTTTGGTCTTACTTCCCAGCTTAGAAGAGCGATAGTTTCAGTACCAACAAACATAGCAGAAGGCTGTGGGCGAGGCACCGATAAAGACATGGCGCACTTTCTCGATATAGCATTTGCTTCTGCCTATGAAGTTGAAACCCTTGTTATTCTGTCTTTTGACTTAGAGTTTATTAATGAGGAAAAGTACCAAGCGTTTTCCAATGACATTACCGAAGTACAAAAACTGATAAATAGCCTAATAAAGAAATTCAGAAACAACGCATGAGCCCTCAAAACACAAATCTTAAATCAAAGTCTTGTGTCTTGTGTCTTGTGTCTAAAAATCTAGCATCATGCAAGAAGCATATATAGTAGCCGGCTACCGCACCGCGGTAGGTAAGGCTGGCCGGGGCGGATTCAAATTCGTGAACCCGGTGGAACTGGCCCGCGAGGTGATAACCCACCTGCTGAAAGCCGTTCCGGAAGTGGATGCCGAGCGCATCGACGATATTATTGTAGGCAACGCCGTGCCAGAAGCCGAGCAAGGCCTGCAAATGGGCCGCTGGGTAGCGGTTCGCTCGCTGCCGTTGGGTGTGCCGGGCGTTACCGTTAACCGCTACTGCGGTTCGGGCGTGGAGACCATCGCCATGGCCAGCGCCAAAATTCGCGCCGGGTATGCCGATATCATCATTGCTGGTGGTACCGAGAGCATGAGCCTTGTGCCTACCGTGGGTTTCAAAACCGTACCTAACTTTGAGGTGTCGAAAAACAACCCTGAGTACATGATCGGTATGGGCCACACGGCCGAGAAGTTGGCACAAGTGTACGGCATTAGCCGCGAACAAGCCGACATCTTCTCTTACGAGAGCCACCAAAAGGCCATCAAGGCTATACAGGGTGGTTTGTTTAAAGACGAGATTGTGCCTGTTGAAGTAGAGGAAATCTATGTAGAAAACGGCAAGCGCAAGAGCAAGAAGTTCATCGTTGATACCGACGAAGGCCCACGTGCCGAGACTTCGGTAGAGGTGTTGGGCAAATTGAAGCCTGCCTTCTCGTTGGGTGGCATCGTTACGGCAGGAAACTCATCCCAAACATCCGACGGCGCCTCTTTCGTATTGGTAGTATCGGAGCGTGTGGTGAAGGAGTTGAACCTTACCCCTATTGCCCGCATGGTAAACTGCGCCTCGGCCGGTGTTGACCCGAGCATTATGGGTATCGGCCCAGTTGCCGCTATCCCTAAGGCTTTGAAGCAAGCTGGCATGACTTTGAACCAAATCGACTTGATAGAGTTGAACGAGGCTTTTGCTACCCAAGCTTTGAGCGTTATTAAAGAAGCCAACCTAAACCCCGATATCATCAACGTAAACGGTGGTGCTATCGCTTTGGGCCACCCACTGGGTTGCAGCGGTACCAAACTTACCGTACAGTTGGTAAACGAACTGCGCCGCCGTAACAAAAAGTACGGTATGGTTACAGCCTGTATCGGCGGTGGCCAAGGTATTGCAGGCATTTATGAACTTTTGAATTGAGTAAGGAAGTAAGTAGTAAGCAGTAAGTAGCGAAAGCCAATACTGCTACTACTTTCTGCTTGCTCCATAAACTAAATAGTTAACAGTAATCGGTACAAAACAAGATTACTTACTGCTTACTACTTTCTACTTACTTATAAAAACAACGAAAAATCCTCAACAATAATGGAAGCTGCAGTAAAAACCAATGCCCTTAAGGGGGGCGAGTTCATCGTGAAGGAGTCCAAGGCGGAAGACGTGTTCATCCGCGAGGAACTGAACGAAGAGCAACGAATGATTGCCGATATGTGCAAAGATTTCATCGAGACCGAAATCGACCCGAATCTGGACCGTATCGATGCCCTTGAAGAAGGCCTGATGCCCACCTTGCTTGACAAGGCTGGCCAACTGGGCTTGCTAGGCATGGCCATACCTGAAGAGTATGGCGGCTTTGGCAAAGACGTAAACACCAACACCGTAGTTACCGAAATGATGGGTGGCGCACACTCGTTTGCCGTGGCTCTTTCTGCCCACACCGGCATCGGTACCTTGCCTATCCTATACTATGGTACCCCTGAGCAAAAGCAGAAATACCTGCCAGGCTTGGCTACCGGCGAGTTGAAGGCTTCTTATTGCTTAACCGAGCCAGGTTCTGGTTCGGATGCATTGGGTGCTAAAACCAAAGCCGTATTGAATAGCGAAGGAACCCACTACATACTTAACGGTGTGAAAATGTGGATTACCAACGCCGGTTTTGCCGACGTATATGTGGTATTCGCTAAAATTGACGGCGACAAATTCACCGGCTTTATTGTTGACCGCGATACCCCGGGCCTTTCTTTGGGTGCCGAAGAAAAGAAACTAGGTATCAAAGGTTCTTCTACCCGCCAGGTGTTTTTGCAAGATGCCAAAGTGCCAGTAGGTAACTTGTTGGGCGAGATAGGCAAAGGCCACAAAATCGCTTTCAATATTTTGAACATCGGCCGTTACAAATTGGCTGCCGCTGCTGTAGGTGGTGCCAAGCGTGCCGCTACCGTATCGGTTAAGTATGCCAACGAGCGCCAGCAGTTCAACACGCCTATCGCCCAGTTTGGTGCCATCCAGTATAAATTGGCCGAGCAGGCTATCCGCATTTTCGCGGGCGAGTCTATCACTTACCGCACCAGCGACCTGATCGAAAAGAAAGAGCAGGAGTTGTTGGCCGGTGGCGCTTCTCATGGCGAGGCCCTTTTGGCTGCTGCCGAGGAGTATGCCATTGAGTGTGCCATCTTGAAATTTGTAGGCTCTGAAGTGTTGGACTACGTAGTTGACGAGGCTGTGCAAATACACGGTGGCTACGGCTTTAGCGAAGAATACCCTGCTGCCCGCGCTTACCGCGATAGCCGCATCAACCGTATCTTCGAAGGTACCAACGAAATCAACCGTTTGCTTACCGTGGACATGCTTGTGCGCAAGGCTATGGGTGGCAAAGTGGATTTGATGACCCCAGCAATGGCGGTACAGAAGGAGTTGATGAGTGTGCCTAGCTTTAGCAGCGACGACAACGGTGAGTTGTTTGCCGCCGAGAAGAAGGCCATCGCCAATGCCAAGAAGGCTATTTTGATGACTGCCGGTGCCGCTTTCCAGAAGCTGATGCAGAAGTTGAAAGAAGAGCAGGAAATAGTGATGGACATTGCCGACATGATTGCATATGTGTTTACCGCTGAGAGTGCTTTGCTTCGCGCCGAAAAAATCCAAACCTTGAAAGGTGAGGCCGAGGCCGAACTATACGTAGCCATGGCCCGCGTATACTTGAGCGATGCCTTGGAGCAAGTGAACATCCACGGCAAACATGCCCTTGCTGCCTTTACCGAAGGCGACGAGCAGCGCATTATGTTGATGGGCTTGAAGCGCTACACCAAGTTCGAAACGGTTAACACCAAGGTTCTTCGCCGCCAAATCGCCGCGAAAATCATCGAGGCTAACCAGTATCCGTTCTAATTTTCGGGTTTTATCCGAGATTGATATTATTTGAAGGCCGTGCCAGTTTGGCGCGGCCTTTCTTGTGCTTATTGAAGCGATTGATTGATAGCGAGAGTATTCTTCAATGGTAGCTAATTTCTTCATAGATTTACACGCATGGAAGGCAGGCTTATTGTCGAGAATTTCGGGCCCATCAAAAAGGTGGATATCCAGCTAAACAAACTGATGGTGCTTATCGGCCCGCAAAGTGGGGGGAAGAGTACTATTGCGAAGTTGTTGGCAGTGATTAATGAGACGTTTCGACAAGAATTAAATGCATCGGACAGAAGAGAAAATGCTAGAAAGGCAGAAGATTTTCAAACCAATCTTGAAAAATATAGCATAGCATGGGATTTAGGAGAGACAAAAATAGTTTTTAGTTCTTCCAAATTCAATTTCACTTTTAATAATGGTTTAGCAAACCTGGAATCCAATCGACAGTATCTACTTAATAGGGTTGATAAAATATCTTATAATTTAATATGGCTGAATCTTGAAAACATAAAATTAGCTAAGGAATTAGAAAAAGATGAAGCTATTGACCAACTAGAAAAAGATAGACTGCAAATTGATAAAAGAAGAGCTGTGGAAGATATTCTTTTTAATGTGCTCGAATTGCTGCGAAATAGAAGGGATTCTTCTCCTCAGAATGCCGCATATTATAATAATGTTCTTGCTTATAATAGCATTGCTAGAAATTGGGATAATGTTAAAAACAACGAAGAATTGCTATCTGAAATTGTTGGTTGGTCTATTGGCTTTCTAAATTATTTTAAGCAGTTTTTAGGTTTTGAATCTTTAGTTTATGTTCCAGCTGAGAGAATCTTCACGTCAATGGCTTCAGGGTTTTGGCAAAATTTGAGGAAAAATGAAGTTGGTTTGCCAGAGTGTGTTTTAGATTTTGGTGTTAATTTTGAAAATAGCAGGGCGAAACTTTTAAATTTTAAAATAAAAGAACTTGGAATTACATATCGTTATAAGGACGGTAAGGATTTGTTGGATATAGATAAAGGTACTACTATCGACCTTAGAGAAAGTTCCAGTGGTTTTCAAACCATGATACCGTTGGTCTTGGTTGTGGAGCATTCATACAATAGAAAAACTCAAGCGGAGAGTACCAACAGTGTTTTCATCGTCGAAGAACCTGAACTCAACCTTTACCCCATTACCCAAAAGCAATTGGTTGATTTCTTGGGGGAGCGTTGTGTAAATGATAAGAACAGCTTACTGGTTACTACACATAGCCCATATATTCTTTCCGCCTTTGCCAACTTGATTAAAGCCAACGAAGTAGCCAAGATATCCGAAGAAAAGAAAGTAAAAATCAAAAAGGTAGTGCCCGAAAAATACTGGATTGATTACAACGAGACCAGTGCGTACTTTATCGACAAAGGCCTGTCTAAGAACATAATGGATAAGAAGTTTAAGACCATTGATTTCTCCCAAATTGATAAAGCCTCGGATGTGATAGGTAATGAGTTTGATAAGTTGCTCACCATCGAAGTTGAGGACTGATGAATTGCAAAGGGCTAAAAGCTATCTTAGGCGGTACAGATAAGTGCTATAGCGCAACCGAAACAAAGGCGGAAGAGAATAAACGTACTTTCTATTTGGATGTAAGGAATGATAAAATCAGTTTTTGCCGAATCAAGTATGATAAATGCATTTATCAAGGAAAGGATGAACATTGTGATTATATCTTTGCTCTTAATCACTCCGATAAAAAAACAGAGTGGCTGTTTATAGAATTAAAAGGCCAAGATATTAAGAAAGGGATTGACCAAATAACCGCGAGTATTAAACAAATTGGGCAAAGCAAATTAAAGGGTAGGTTATCAGCTTTTGTAGTTTCGTCAAAAGTGCCTAAAGCAGCCCGTAGCGATGTGAAAAATGCAAAAGAACGGTTCGCCAAGACATTCAAGACTATCCCCATTGTTAAGAATAACACATACACACATATAGTACGCTAGTAAATGCAGCCAAGTCTTGAGACTTGCTACTCACTACTTGATACGCTAAATCAATTTATAAAATACATAAACCGCAGCCCAACTACGTTGTTGCGGAGCTTGCCGTCCAAAGTGCTGCGGATGCCCCCGGTGCCGGTGTTGGCCGATTCCACCGTGCCGGCGGGGGAGAGGGAGTAGCTGTAGCGTAGGTTGATGCCGTAACGCTTTTTGATAAGGAAAGTAACGCCGCCCACAAAATCGAAGCAGGCGCGTTTCATGCTCACATCTTCGGTAAGTATTTCGGGGGTGATTTTGCTGCGCACCAGCGTGTTCCAAGAAAAACCCAAGCCGAATATGGCCTTGTCACGGTCGTTGTAATGGAACATAATCGGCACTTCGATGTAGTCGAGGTCGAGGCGCAGTTCACGGCCGTCGCGAATTACCTCGTTGTTGGAGCTTTTGGCCCCGCGCATGCTGTACAGTATTTCCATGCTGGCATAAAAACCTTTGGAAAGATTGACATAAGCCGCCGCGCCGCCGTTGGCACCCACCTTGCGGAAGCCCGCGATACCGTCGCCATCTACCTGGCTCACGTTCATGCCGCCTACTATTACGCCACGGATGAAGGGCGGTTTCTCGTTGGGGTCATCGTTTTGGGCCAAAAGGGTAAGCGAAAACAAACAGGCAAAAAATATGGAGAGGTATAGTTTCATTACTTAGGGAATGTTAATTTCGTTAATAACGTTCGAGAGTTATGTTCAAATATACGGCAAGCACCTTAAAAAAACTGGAAGACCTCTGCAAAGAGGCCGCTTATGAGCTGCGGTACGAGAAAGGGAGTTTCAACGCCGGCCACTGTGTGCTGGAAGACAGGAAGGTAATTGTGGTAAACCAATATTATACCCTTGAGGCGCGTGTAAATTGTTTGGTG
>CAYYZT010000049.1:0-13846 GCA_964476015.1 uncultured Chitinophaga sp. | reverse complement strand
CGATTGTTTCGATTCGCTGGAAGACCGTGGCATCCGGGCCGATTATGACAAGATAGAGCTGCGCCTTACCCGTGGTCGCGATGCCGAAGGCCGCTTTTACAAAAGCGGTTTGTTAAAATACCAAGTATCTTTCCAGTACATTCTTGACGAGGACATGGGCCGAATATCTTTTATAGGCCCGGACGATCCGCATTTCCCCAATTTTTTTGGTGGCAACGTGAGCTTTGAGGAGCTTACCAAAACCGAAATGGTGTACGTGGCTATTGAGGATTTTCCTGACGACGAGACAGCCTATATCTATTCCCGCCTTCAGTAGCCTTCGAATATGGGGAAGAATGCTTCCTCGATGTGCAGTATTTCGGGTTGCCTATATCTATCCAATAATATGGAAACCACATCGAACCGTATATCCGTATTGATGTCGAACTGCATAATGTAGGCATTGGCAGCGCGGGCCAGGTGTTTTTGCTTTGCAGGCGTTACGCCTTCCTCGGGCAAACCATAGCCCAATCCACGGCGGGTTTTCACCTCCACAAATACGGTAAAACCTGCTGTTTGGCATACAATATCCAGTTCGGCCTTATCGAACCGCCAGTTTCGCGCCAGCACGGTATAGCCCTTGGCTTGCAGATATTCCACCGCTAGCTGCTCGCCTTGGTTGCCAGTTTGTAGTTTGGTGGGATTGGGCATAATGAGTTGTTTAACCACGGAGTGCACGGAAAAAGACACGGAATTTATAAAATCCCGCGCTTTAGCCCTTCCTTAAAATATTTTACGTTGAAATTTATCAGGAAGCCTACCCTATTGCTAGAAAGCTTTAGATATGTTAATACCTGCGCCATATGCACTTCGTTTAAGGCTTCAACCGATTTTATCTCAATAACGATTTTCTTTTCGACCAACAAATCAATTCTATAACCACATTCCAGTTTTACTTCCTTGTAAACTACAGGCAACGCCTTCTGAGATTCAACAAAAAGCCCCTGCTCAATTAACTCGTAATGAAGACAAGCTTGATAAGTCGATTCCAACAATCCGGGACCCAAGGAAGCATGTACCTGATAGGCGGCATCAATAATCTTAGCCGTAGTTTCTTTGTGTAGCAATTCCATTCTATAAATATAGGACATTGCATACATTCCACCCTTTACACCAAAACACTTCCGTGCTTTTTCCGTATTTTCCGTGCGCTCCGTGGTAAAAAACAAACCACTGAAAGCACGGAAAATACGGAGAACACGGAATTAATTCTACACCCGTTCAAACCGCAGCCGCTCCCCTAGCCTACTGTCATCCAACGCACCATTAGCATATGCCAAATGCCCATTTACGAACGTGTGGGTTACCTTGCTGCGGAAAGTGTGCCCATCGAAAGGCGACCAACCGCATTGGTACAGAATGTTGTCGGGCTGCACCGTCCAAGAATTGTGGAGGTCTACCAATACCAAGTCGGCATAATAGCCTTCCCTGATGTAGCCTCGCTCTGGTATACGGAACAAGATGGCCGGGTTGTGCGCCGCCTTTTGCACGATAGTTTCCAAACTTATCTTGCCCTGATGGTACATTTCCAGCAATGCTACCAAAGCATGTTGCACCAGCGGCCCACCCGATGGGGCTTTGGTGTACGCTTGTGCTTTCTCCTCCTTGGTGTGCGGGGCATGGTCGGTAGCCAATACATCGATGCGGCCGTCTAACAGGGCGGCCAAAACCGCATCTCTATCTTCGGCGGTTTTTACGGCAGGGTTCCATTTAATGAGGGTTCCCTTGGTAGCATAATCCGTGTCGCTAAACCACAGGTGGTGCGTGCAGGCCTCTGCGGTAATTTTCTTTTGCGCCAAAGGGATACTATTGTCAAACAGCGAGGTCTCCTTGGCAGTGGAAATATGCAGGATGTGCAAGCGCGTACCGTGCGCCTTGGCCAGTTCAATAGCCATGCTGGATGATTTGTAGCACGCCTCCGCACTACGGATAAGCGGGTGCATTTCCATCGGTATATCGTCGCCGTATTGGGCGATTGCCTCGGCAAGGTTGTGGCGAATGGTGGCCTCGTCCTCGCAATGGGTGGCTATCAATCCTTCAAAATTGGTAAACAACCGCTCCAATGTGCCCCGGTTGTCCACCAGCATATTGCCCGTGGAAGAACCCATGAAAATCTTTAGCCCGCAAACGTTTGCCAAATCGGTGCGCACGGCCTCTTCATAATTATCGTTGGCCGCGCCCATAAAAAAGGAGTAGTTGGCCAACGAAGTGCGGGCCGCTATCCCGTATTTCTGCTCCAACAACTCTTGCGTGGTAGCGGGCGGGTTGGTGTTGGGCATCTCCATAAAAGAGGTAATGCCCCCCGCCACGGCGGCCCGGCTCTCGCTATGGATGGTAGCCTTGTGCGTAAGGCCGGGTTCGCGGAAATGTACCTGATCATCTATAAGGCCCGGCAATAAATGCTTGCCATTGGCATCTATCACTTCCGCCCCGTTATCGGCAATGCTGGCGGCCACCTTTTCGATTCGGCCGTTTTTAACCAACACATCGCCCTGGATAATGCTGCCCTCGTTTACTATGTGGGCATTTTTTATGAGATAGCTTTTCATAATTATAGAGTTTAAAACACAAATTACACTTGGCCTAAAACAGATGCCCTAGTGTACTTTGTGGATTCTTTGTGGTCCTTGTGTTTAAACACATTTGGGTTAAATATGTGAAAGGATATTGGCCAAATCCACCAAAGTTGGGTTGATGTTATTGTGGTGCTTGGTAGCCTTATCCAAAGGTACCTCTACGGGTTGGCCACATTTCACCCCGATCATTAGTTGTGTTTTGCCCTCTAGCAGCGCATCTACCGCCGCCACGCCCATCAAGCTACTGATGAGCCTATCCAAACTGCTGGGGCTACCGCCACGCTGCAAATGGCCTAGCACGGTTATCTTTATCTCGAACTCCGTTAATCGGTCTTTCACCTTTTGCACAATCTCGAAGGCCCCGCCTTGGTCGTCGCCCTCGGCCACTACCACAATGTTGCTGGTTTTCTTTTGGGCGTGCCGACGTTTCAAAGTATTTACCAACTCATCCAAGTCCGTTTTAAACTCTGGTATCAAAATGGCATCGGCACCGCTGGCAATGCCGCTGCGCAGGGCTATAAAGCCCGCGTCGCGGCCCATTACTTCCACAAAAAACAGGCGGTCGTGGCTGGCAGCGGTGGCTCGTATCTTGTCGATGCAGTCCACCACGGTATTCACGGCCGTATCGTAGCCAATGGTATAATCGGTACCGAAAAGGTCGTTGTCGATAGTGCCCGGCAGGCCGATAAAAGGAACATCTGGGTGCTCGGCGGTGAACACCAGTCCTCCTTTGAACGTGCCGTCTCCCCCTATCCCTATCAAACCATCGATGCCTGCTGTACGAAGCTGCTCGTAAGCCTTGTCCCGGCCTTCTTTTTCCAAAAAGCGTTTGCTGCGGGCCGATTTAAGGATGGTACCGCCCCGCTGCATAATGTTGCTTACCGATTGGGTATCGAGCAACTTAAAATCGCCCTCTATCATACCCTCGTAGCCACGGTAGATGCCCACACACTGAATGTTCTTGCCCAAGGCAGCCCTTACCACGGCCCTTATGGCGGCGTTCATGCCGGGCGAATCGCCGCCAGAAGTGAATATGCCTATTTTCCTTATTTTTGAAGCCATGCTAAACCGTGGTTTTATGAAAAATACCTATTTGTGGCTGGTGACCGTTGGCGTTGCGTTATCGCTGTTCTTCGCTTGTGCCGAAAATACGAACGAATCGGCAGACAAAGATAAACTGTTGCCCGATGTGGACGAACAATATACAGAACAAGAAAGTACGGCCCTCGGTTTGGCGGGCAACGTATCCACTTTGGCGCAACAAAACCTGATGGGCGCACTGGTACAAGCCGTGGAAGATAGTGGCACCGCCAAAGCGGTAGTGTTTTGCAACATACACGTGGGCGGTATTTACGACTCGCTGAAGCAAACCTATGGCGTGGATGTAAGCCGCGTGTCGCATATGCCCCGCAACCTTGGCAATATGGCCAACGAGCGCGAGCTAAAGTTGATTAACGAGTACACCGACAACTCTAAGATAACCGAAGTGGCTTTGTTTGATGATGGCGACCACTACACGGCATATAGGCCCATACACATGAGCATTTTGGCTTGCAGCAAATGCCACGGCATCCCCGGCGAGGACATTGAGGAAACCACCTTGATTACCATTGGCATGCTATACCCCGACGACAAGGCTACCGGACTTAAGTATAAAGATATGCGCGGGCTGTGGAAGGTAACGGTACCGAAAGCAGTGTTATAAGTTCAACCAAACATCAATAATGAACCAAAAGGGAAAAAAGACAATAAAGTGGCTAGGTGCAGTGGTTGCGTTTATCTTTACAGGTATTTGCTGTGGTGCATTTATGCTATATGCCAAGTACCACGCCATGCCTTGGGACTATGCCCGCGACCTTAGTGAAAAACGGGATACCATTGAAATCTATAATTTAATGGTGTTTTGTGGTTGTGCGCGGTGGACTTTTATTGATGACGATACCCCTTTGGAACAACGCTTCGAAAATGCCTTTGACATTGAAGCAGCATCAACAGCAGTATATTATGCTGACCTGCCCATCCCGGAAGGTTGCTGGCATACCCAGTTAAAATTAGTGGGCAACTTCTATAACGACCAAGGTCTTTCCAGAGACTACCAAGGTGGATTTCCTTATGAGAGCAAAGGGGAGGTCGGTAAGATATTCCGTTATGAATACGTGGAAGTGTTAGATTACAATTGTGCTGATAACCTAAATGCAGGGTTGTGAAAAACAAGAAGCGGCTTCTCCTAAAGCGTGTATTACTTGCTCTATTTTCCGTAGCTACGCTACTTTTGTTATGCACAGCAACGTTGTTATACGCCAAATACAACCCACTTCCTTGGGACACTCCCAACACGCTAAGTGGCAAGCAAGATACCATTGAAGTAACCTACATTGCTTGGGCATGCGACTGCTCGAACTGGAAAATCATTGGTGAAGCAATTCCCGAAGACAGCTTGGAGCATTATACTATTTTTATCGAGGCAGCCCCGGGAGTAAAAGAGTTTGAGGATATGGAATTGCCCAACAACTGCTGGCCGCACCAACTTCGGCTTACGGGGCAGTTTTATACCGACAAAGGTATTTCCCGCGATGTAAACTTTACGCACGACAAACCCGCTTATGCAAGGGTTTTTAGGTACGACAGCTATACCGCTACGGAACAACGCTGCCCGCCCGACACTGAAAAGGAAGAGTAATTCCTTGCTATCTTTACGCCCTATGCCTTTAAACGCAAAGCTATATGCCACCCTCACCGGCCATACGGGTTCCATCTATACAGTGGCGGGTACCGATGGCGGGTTGTACACCACCCGCCGCGACGGCTTGGTAACCCAATGGGACATTGCCCAACCCGACCACGGCCTACTGGCCGCACGCATGGGCATGCAAATATTCTCCATGGCCCTATTGCCCAACAAAAAGCAGATGTTGTTGGGCCAAATGCAGGGGGGCATCCATGTACTCGATTTGGCGGCCAAGCAAGAAACCCGGCACTTGGCCCTGCACAAGCAAGGGGTGTTCGATTTGCTGGCAACAGAGCACCACTTTCTAGCCGTCGGCGGCGATGGGGTACTATCGCTATGGCGACAAGATGACTGCGCGTTGCAAAAAAGCATCCACCTATCCGGCAACAGCTTGCGCTCCATTGCCCTGCACCTCAACGGCGAACTTTTGGCCATCGGTAGTAGCGACCATAATACCCACCTCCTCTCCTATCCAGATTTGCAGCCCTTACGACAATTACAAGGGCACCAAAACTCTGTATTCACCACCTGTTTTTCGCCCGATGGCCGGTACCTTGTTAGCGGCAGCCGCGATGCGCATTTGATGGTGTGGGACGTACAGGATGATTTTAAGCCCCTACACCGCATACCCGCCCACTTGGCCACCATCAACCATATTGTTTACAGCCCCGATGGGAAGCTCTTCGCCACCGCCGGGCGAGACAAAGACGTAAAAGTTTGGGATGCCCAAACGTTTCAACTGCTGAAAGTATTGGATAGGCATAAATTCGATGGGCACGTCAATTCAGTAAACCGATTATATTGGGGGGCGAAATACCTGTGCTCGGCAAGCGACGACCGCACCGTTAAGCTTTGGGAAGTATAAACTGCTGTTGCGGCTTTCCGTAGTCCTAAATTGCATAGCAATAATTTAATAGCTTTGCCACAACTATGGCTACGCTTGCTTAAACAGCCAACCATACTTTACAAACACATATTGATGAACCTACTACGCAACAACAAAGGGCTACTTTTCCTTTCCTTTAGTATATTGTACTATATATCCATCATTTTTTTCATCGGCGTACGGTTCGAAGACAATGACGATTATAGCATGCAACTGTTGGCCCAAGGCTATTTCGGCGGTTCCCCATCCATATTTATACCGTTTGTAAACGCGATATATGGTATCATCCTTTATCTGCTATACGCCACAGGTATAGAAGCCCCGTGGTACAGTATTTTACAGGGCGGCATCATTGTGGCATCCATGGCCGTAATATTGCACAATTTGTACACCTATCACAAAGGTATTTTGCGCCACGTATTGGCTTTGTTGTTTCTATTTATCCTTGTGGCCCAGTTTGCCATAAACCTACAGTTTACCACTACTTCCTTTTTGGCTGGTTTTGCTGGCTACTCGCTGTTGTTGTACGAAGCAAGGAACCAGCAGCATATCGCTTGGCCCCAAGCATTGCTGGCCACGGTGCTGGCCGTGTTTTCATTGCTGTTGCGCAGCGATATGTTCTTTCTCTGCTCCATTTACTTTGGTATAGTGGCAGGCTTGGATTTTTTAAAGCACAAACACACTACGCTCCTACGGCCGTTCGCAACCATTTTGGGCATGGCTGCCATCTGTTTTGCGGTAAATTTTGCGGTTTATTATTCGCAACCCGCATATTTTCACTATACAAAATACGACAAAATACGAGGCCAACTAAACGATAACCCCAACCTCTCCGATATTTCCGATCCCTGCTTGAACGAAGTACTTTGGAGCAGAAATGACAAGGCGGCATTCATCCACTTTATGGTAAACATTCCCGGTTCGCCCATGGAAAACTTTGCCAAGATAAAGCAATGCTTGCCCAAGGCACTCCACGTAAAAGAGATGGCATCCAGGGTGATAAATTTGGCCTTGGGGGGCAAGGTTTTTGCCCTCGCTTGTATCGTTGTGGCGTGTCTAGTACTGGCATTCGGCACGGCTAACGATAGAATGATGCTGGTAGCCCTTGTGGCGGGTACGTTGGTGCTACTAGTAGTCATTTCTGCCTCTGGAAGCCTAAAGCACCGGGTATTTCAGCCTATGCTGCTGTGCACGGTGGCTTTTGTGTTGCCATACTGTACTTTTAATCGCCGCCAAGGCAAACTACCCACCATTTTACTGGGCGGTTTATTGCTTATCTCCTTGGTGATAGGGTTTTGGAATTTAAGCAAAAACAAAACGGAGCTTGGCACCAAAAGAACCGAAGCATTGAAGGCCCTGGCCTTTATGCGCAGCCAAGTTCCGGATGGCACCGTAGGGCTTATCTGGGGCGGGGCCGACCCGCTGCGTAGCATCAACCCTTTCTTCGATACCCCAAACAATTCTTTCCCCAACAATATGCTACTGGTAAATTATACCTTGAACCATCCGGAGGTAAAAGCATACAGCACGTCTTTGGGGCTTAACAACTTCTATAAAGACCTAGCCTCCCGCACGCACGTATGGGTGGTTGATGAAGAGAGGGCTACACTCTATACCGCTATTTTAACCACACTCTACCAAGAGCACTTTGGCATGACCGTAAAAGTGCAGGTAACAGACAAAACGCAGTACCAGCACATCCGCAATATGGCTACTATGCAGATTATAGCGGCCCCGTAACGGAGTAGTGCCACAATGTGCCATTTTCTTCCTTATTTTGTTCCGTAATATACGCCGCCAATATTCTATGTTGTCCACTTGTGCCATATCCGTAGTTTCGCCTGTTTATCGTGCCGAAAAAATAGTACCTGAGTTGGTGGCACGTTTGGAGATACAGCTAAAGGCCATTTGCGGCGATAACTACGAAATCGTATTGGTGGAAGACCGGGGGCCCGACAACTCTTGGGCGATGATACAGCAAATTGCCGCCACCAACCCCAAGGTAAAAGGCATACAACTCTCCCGCAACTTTGGCCAGCATGCCGCCATTACCGCCGGGCTTGACCATAGCAATGGCGAATATGTGGTGGTAATGGACTGCGACTTGCAGGACGTGCCAGAGGAAATACCGAAACTTTACCAAAAGATACTGGAAGGATACGATTACGTGCTGGCCAGCCGCGATAACCGGCAAGATAATTTTGTGAAGAAGCTCTTTTCGCAGCTTTTCCACCGTACGCTCTCTTACCTTACCGCCACCACGCACGACCCACTGGTGGCCAACTTCGGCATATACCGCCGCAAAGTGGTAAATGCCGTGGTAAGCATGCGCGAAAGCATACGCTACTTTCCTACACAGCGCACTTGGGTGGGTTTTAAAAAAACCACGGTGAGCGTTCACCACTCCAGCCGCTTTGAAGGGACAACAAGCTACAACTTCACCAAACTGATAAATCTGGCTTTGGACATCATCCTTGCCTACTCAGACAAGCCTTTGCGCATTATGGTTAAGTTTGGCCTGGGGCTTTCTTTTTTCTCCATTTTGGTAGCCTTGGGGTACTTTATATACGCTTTGGTAAAGGGGTTTGAAGTACTCGGTTTCGCAAGTCTTATTATTTCCATTTGGCTATTCTCGGGGCTCATTATTTTCTTTCTCGGCATACTGGGCCTATATCTGGGCAAGATTTTCGAGAACGTGAAAAACCGGCCTATTTATATCGTCGATAACCAAATCAATACCGCTCCGTAATGGCCGCCGTAACTTATCTAGGTTTCGACTCCGATCTGTTTGGCTTTAAAACCGGCAGCATTCCCTTGGCATTGCTCCGCAACAGCCTTCCTGCCGATTTGAACGACACGTTGGCTGCCGCTAAAAAAGAAGGTTATCGGCTAGTGTACCTAAAGTACACCGGCCCTGCCGAATTGGCGGTAGATGCTGCCCACGGGGAGTTTTTTTACGACACCAAGGTCACCTTTTCGCAAGAAATAGCCCCAGATGCAGCCCCAGCTATCGATTCGGCTATTACGGCTTACCGCACCCAGCCCATCCACCCACAGCTATATGGATTGGCCTACATAAGCGGTCAGCACTCCCGTTTTAAACTGGACAAGAATTTTCCCACCTCCGCCTTTAAGACCTTGTATGATATTTGGCTCGAAAAATCGGTAGACGGCCAAATAGCCGATACGGTTTATGTGTATGAAGAGGAAGGAAAAATGCTCGGATTTGTTACCATAGACTTAAGGGTGGAGGGAGTTTGCCGCATCGGGCTGATAAGCGTTGACGAAAACGCGCAAGGCAAAGGCATAGGCCGCAAACTGATAAATGCCGTGGTAGCCAAGGCCCAGGAAAAGCAGATATCCCGAATACTGGTAGATACCCAAGTAAGCAACGAGCAAGCCTGCAATTTTTATCTAAAAACAGGTTTCGAGGTATATTTTAAGGAGTACATTGTCAATTGTTGGCTATAAATTAATTCGCACCGTATGCAGTTCAAAATACCATTCAACAAGCCATACTTTACCGGAAACGAGACCGTTTACATTAAAGATGCCGTACAAACGGGCAAAATAAGCGGCGATGGCTCGTTTACCAAAAAGTGCCATGCGTTTTTCGAGGAGCGGTACGGTTTTAAAAAGTGCCTGCTCACCACCAGTTGCACCGATGCGTTGGAAATGGCTGCCATACTGCTGGATATAGCCCCCGGCGACGAGGTAATAGTGCCTTCGTACACGTTTGTTTCCACCGTAAACGCCTTTGTGCTGCGCGGTGCCAAGCCAGTGTTTATAGACTCGGAAGCCAGCAACCCGAATTTGGATGCCCAACAACTGGAAGCCCTTATTACGCCCCGTACCAAAGCCATTGTGGTAGTACACTATGCCGGGGTGGCTTGCGATATGGATGCCGTGGCGCAAATAGCCGAAAAACATAACATAGCCGTAGTGGAAGATGCCGCGCAGGCCATCGATTCCTACTACAAGGGCAAGCCGTTAGGTTCTATCGGAGCCTTGGCGGCATTCTCGTTCCACGAAACGAAGAATATCATCTCTGGCGAGGGCGGCATGTTGGTTATCAACGATGAAAAGTACATCAAGCGTGCCGAAATCATTCGCGAAAAAGGCACCAACCGCTCGGCTTTCTTCCGTGGCGAGGTAGATAAATATAACTGGGTAGATATCGGCTCGTCGTTTCTGCCATCGGACATTATCGCGGCATTCCTTTATGCCCAGCTCGAAAACGTGGAAGACATCCAACAGAAGCGCAAGCAGTTGTGGGACAGATACCAGCAGAATTTGGCCGTGCTGCAAGAAAAAGGCTTGCTCACGCTACCGTTTATACCTGATTACGCCACCAACAATGCCCATATGTTCTATATAGTGGCTAAAAACGTAAAGGAGCGCGAGCAGTTGATAGAATTCTTAAAGCAAGCCGACATTTATGCGGTGTTCCACTACATATCGTTGCACAACAGCAATTTCTATGTACAGAAGTACCACGAGCAGGTAACATTGCCACAATCGGACAGGTACACCGATTGCCTGATACGCTTGCCGTTGTTTTATGAGCTTACTTTTGAGCAGGTGGATTATATCAGCTCCAAAATTGCGGAATACTTCAATCAGGCAAAATAACCGAGCCCAAGGCCGCAGCTATCAGCTTCTTCATTTCCAAATAGGTTTGGAAGAGTTGTACTTGCTCCATAAGGGCATCATCATCACCTGCTGCTTGGGCAGTTTTCATGCCTACGCGGCATTCCTCCATCAATAGTTTCAAGCGTTCCAGCTTCAGGCGGCATAAGGACGAGTGGATGTCTTTTTTATACATAAACTGCTTATCGGTAATAGCAATATCATGCATTTTGCCCCAGTTTAAGCTCAATTCGTAAGGCGTGTGCAGCACTTCTATCACAAACTTGCTCACTTCGGGGTCTTCGTGGCTTACCAGCTCGTGTATTTCGGGTATGTGGCTTTCCTCCTGTATGGCGTTGCGGTAAATGTTGATTATTTTCTCTGATAACGCATCGGTTACGGGCGTATCGTCGGCATCCAGTTCCATCCATATGGCGTGGGCCACCTTCCATTCCTCCTGAAAATCGAACGGTGCGTATTCCAATAGCAGCCTTATCACGTCTCTTTCTTGTCGGGCAAGTGCCGTCATCCGCACAGGCGATGACTCCAGCTGTTGCTCCAGCTCGGGTATGTACTCGTTTACCTGCCGTTCGGTATCATCTACTTTGTGGCCTGCCTGCTTGCTGTGTTTTTGGTGGCGAATTTTATTTACCTCGCTCACCAACACCTGCTCCTGCATATCCATCAGGTGGGCACACTCCTTAATATATACCGATCGCTTGATGGCATCTGGTATCAAGGCTATGGATTCCACTATATCCTTAATGGCCTCGGCGCGCTTTACAGGGTCGCGCTTGCTTTCTTCTTGCAGGAAACCCGCCTTAAACAGGATAAAATCCTGTATATGCTCGTTGCGGTATTTCAGGAAACCGTCGGCACCCTCGCGCTTCACGTAACTGTCGGGGTCGTCTTCGGCCGGCAACAGCACCACCCGCACGTTCATGTCCTCCTCCAGTATCAGGTCAATGCCCCGCAGCGCGGCCTTAATGCCCGCCGGGTCGCCATCGTAAGTGATAGTAATGTTGGGCGTAAGGCGTTTAATCAATCGCACCTGCTCCACCGTAAGCGAGGTGCCCGATGAGGCCACCACGTTTTCCACGCCCGCTTGCGAGAGCGAGATAACATCCGTATAGCCTTCCACCAAAATACACTCATCCTCCTTGCGGATGGCGGTTTTGGCTTGGAACAAACCATACAGGATGCGGCTTTTGTTGTAAATCTCCGTTTCGGGCGTGTTTACATACTTCGGCACCTTTTTATCGCTCAGCAGCGTGCGGCCGCCAAAGCCCACCACCTTTCCCGTAAAATTGTGGATGGTAAACATTACCCGGCCCCGGAAGAAATCGTACGGCCTATCGTACTTATCGCTGGCAAGGCCCGCTTTCTGTAAATACTCCAGTTGATAGCCCTGTTCTTGGGCAGCCTTTACCAAGGCATCGCCTTTCTCGGGCGAATAGCCCAATTGAAAACGCTCGATGGTCTCTTTGGTAAAGCCCCGCTCCTTAAAATAAGTGAGGCCCACGTTTTGCCCTTCTTCCGTTTCCAACAACTGCTCGGTATAATACCGTTGCGCAAAAGCCGAAACAATCAACAAGCTATCGCGCTCGTTTTTTTCCTCTATCTGCTTATCGGTAGGGGCCTCCGTTTCCTCAATTTCGATGTTATACTTTTCGGCAAGGTACCGTAAGGCTTCGGGATAGGTTTTATGTTCGTGTTCGATGATAAACTTCACCGAATCACCCGCCGCGCCGCAACCGAAGCATTTATATATCCCTTTAGCTGGCGAAACGGTAAACGATGGGGTTTTCTCGTTATGGAACGGGCAATTGCCCAGCATGTTCACCCCGCGCTTCTTCAGGTTCACAAAATCCCCGATTACCTCCTCAATGCGGACGGCATCCATAATCCGGGTAATGGTATCGCGGGAAATCATTTTTAAGGGAAAGGAGGCTAAAGATACGAAAACAGGACGATAACCTTGTGGAAAATTATGTAAAAGCGGCACGGTAAGCTACTCCGTATTATGTTTCCCGTTTTGGTTCCCGGCAGCATCATTTGTTTCTAACCTATGTGTGTGCGATTGGTGTTAAAAGTGCCTCTTTATCCACCGTAAGCCCCTCTGCAAGCAACAAGCTCAGGCCGTTATACAATATTTACCCTCCAACAACCCTCAATACCGCATAAACAGTATATTTGCAAGCATATTCAATACCTTGAAAAAACCAAAGAAAATTTTCCAAAAAAGAGATTTCCACATCCTAAATCCTTGTAAAATCAGGCTTTCAAAATTTATCCAGTTAGGGTGTTGAAAAAAGGATTTCCCCCACCATTTTTTCGTTGTTAATATTGTAATAACGCAAACAGCCGGGACACTATCAGCCCGGCTTTTTTAACCACCACCATTTGACAGGCTAGGCTTGTAACTGTCCGGTTCGAAAAAACAAAAACGAATCGGCAGGGGGCTTTTGCTGTCTACGGTGGAAACGAATACGCATCCGAACAATTAAAATAATAGCTTGAGTATGAGTACCATTGACGCCATTTTGCAACCTAACGACAACCGGTTTGTACTGTTCCCGATTAAGTATGACGCTATCTGGAAAATGTACAAACAGGCCGAGGCCAGCTTTTGGACTACCGAGGAGATTGATTTGAGCCACGACCTAGTGGACTGGGATAAGCTGACCGACCAAGAGCGTCACTTCATTTCGCACGTGCTGGCCTTTTTTGCCGCCAGCGACGGCATTGTGAACGAGAACCTGGTACTCAACTTCATGAAGGATGTGCAAATACCGGAAGCCCGTTGTTTCTACGGTTTCCAAATCGCCATCGAAAACATCCACGCCGAAACGTATAGCCTCCTCATCGACACTTATATCAAGAACCCGACCGAGAAGGACAAAATGTTCAACGCCCTACAAACACTGCCTTGCGTAAAGAAAAAGGCCGACGGGGCATTGAAGTGGATTGACGAAGCCCCATAGGTCG
>CAYYZT010000048.1:6763-14050 GCA_964476015.1 uncultured Chitinophaga sp. | reverse complement strand
CTTGCAACAGGTTGATGGTTTTAGCGATAACCTCGCCGTTGGAACCGGTGGCAACCAGGCGGCAGATGTACTGGCCGGTTTCTTTACCGCTCCAAGCGATGGTTTGCTTACCGCTCAACTCTTCGCCGTCAACCAAGGTTTCTACTTTGCGGCCCAGCACATCGTACACCTCAACGGTAACGTTCATGCTGGCTGGCAGTTCGAAGGTAATGTTCGTGTTGCCTTGGAAAGGGTTAGGATAGTTGCCGAAAGCGGCTACTTCAAACGGTACTTCGTTAACACCTACGGTGCCTTCTTCTTTGTGCAGGATTGCACCAGTGTTAAGGCTCATTACCGAGCTGCTGTTGTGCAGCGTGCTAACTGCACCACCCACTTGGCGAGACTGAACCACCGTTAAGGTGTAAGAAGCATCGGCAGAGTATGTAACGCCGTCGAAGGCAGCAAAGGTAAAGCCATCAGCACCTACGTAATTGTAAGCCGGGGCATAAGACAAGCTGGTAAGCTCGCCTACCAAGAAGGTTTGCCCGGCTACTACTGGCGTGTTAAGGAACACCAACTGGCCATGTGTAGGCAAAGCGGTGATGCGGATTTGCTTCAAGGCACGGCCCTCGTCTTGGCTGTAAGCTGCGGTAAACTCGCGCTTGTTGAACGGTTGCGGCGCATTTTTGAAGATAACCTTGGTAAGGCCGCTAACTTGCGGGGCATCGATTTGATCAATGATGGAGATGGTGAATACCTCTTCGTGGGTCAACCCGGCCAAATCGGTGCTGGCCACGCGGATGGTGTAGCTGCTCTTCGCTTCAAAGTTGAAGGAAGCGTTGGCTACCAGCAAGTTGCCACTGATGTGGAACGCAGCGTTGTCGTCGTCGCCTTGTCCGGCAGCGAAACCATAGCTGTGGCTATCGGCATTGTCTTCGTCAACGGTGCTGAAAGTACCGATGATGGCACCGGCAGGCTCGTTCTCGTTGATAGAAGTGGCCGAAAGGATGATGGCGGTAGGCGCTTCGTTCACATCGTTGATGCTGAAGGTAAAGTGTTTCTCTACAGAAGCACCGGCAATGTCAGTAGCCTTGATGCGCACCGTGAAATGGCTTTGCTGCTCATAGTTCATATGGGCATTGGTTTGCAGCTTGTTGGCCAAGATGCTGAACTTACCGTTGTCGTCGGCACCGAAACCGTTCACGAAAGTGAAGGTGTGCACGGCCATGGCATCTTCGTCGGCGGCAGAGATATAGCCAACAGCAGTGCCGATAGGCGAGTTCTCGTCGATGCCGATGATGTTAACCGTTACATCGGTAGGGGCATCGTTCACATCGTTGATGCTGATAACGAACACCTGCTCGATGTAGCCACCTTCGTCGTCGGTTGAGCGCACACGGATGGTGTGGCTGTCCTGGGCTTCGTAGTTGAAAGAAACGGCACTGTACAGTTTAGGACCCACCAATGAGAACGAACCGTTATCGTCAGCACCGATACCGCCTACCAAGCTGTAGCTGTGGTTGCCGATTTGGTCAGGGTCGATGGTGCCGAACACATCGATAAGGGTGTGGGCAGGCAGGTTCTCGTCAATGCTGGTAGTGCCCAAGGTAATGGCCGTAGGCGCATCGGTACCATCGATAATGGTAATGGCGAACACCTCTTCGGTGTACAAGCCACCGGCATCGGTAGAGCGAACGCGGATGGTATAGGTCGCTTTGGTTTCGAAGTCGAACGACTCGGCAGCTTTCAAATCACCGTTGTCTATGGTAAAGCTGGCGTTGTCGTCATCGCCGTTGCCGCTCACCAAGGTGTAGGTGTGCGTGTCGTTGGCATCCACGTCGGTAGAGCTGAAGTAGCCTACAAAACCGCCAATCAAGTTGTTCTCTTCAATGGTAGCGTTGCTAAGGGCAATGGCCACAGGGGCTTGGTTTACATCCAACAAGTTGATGACAAACACCTCTTCGATAGCAGCACCCTCGGCATCGGCAGTGCGAACGCGGATGGTGTACTGGCTCTGGGTGTTGTAATCCAACACGGCATTGGTTACCAATACATTGTTCACGATAGAGAAGCTAGCATTGTCGGCATCACCGGCACCGCTTACCAAGGTAAGGGTGTGGGTGTCGTTCGCGTCCTCGTCTTGGGTAAGCAAGATACCTACGAAGTTGCCAGCAGCTTGTTGCTCGTCAACGGTGTTGTTGCTCAGGGTCAAGCCGGTAGGGGCATCGTTTTTGTCGTTAACGGTGATGATCAACACCTCTTCGTAGCTGTCGCCGCCAGAGTCAAGGCTCTGTACGCGAACGCTCAACTGGTTGGTAAGCTCAAAATTGATGTTGTTTGACACTACCAATTGGTCGCCCACTACGTTGAAGTAGATGTTTCCGTGGTCGTCGGCACCGCTCACCAGTTGGTAAACGTGGGTATCGGTAAGCTCGATGTCGCTAGAAGTCAAAGTACCCACTATGGTGCCTTGGGCCACGTTCTCGTCTACCGAAGTTACGCTCAAAGCTATGGCATAAGGGGCATCGTTTACAGGTGCTATTACAATGCTCACGGTAGCATCGGCAGCGGCATAGCTGTTGCCGTCGGTAGCGTTCCAAGTAAAGCTATCGTTGCCGAAGTAATCTTGTGCTGGCAAATAGGCCAACTGGCTGATGTCGGCAAATGCGATAACAGTACCGGCAACTACTGGCGCCATATTGAAATACAAGGTGCCGTGGGCAGGAACAGTAACGATTTTTACATCCCCAGGCTGTGCTCCTTCCACATCGAAGAAGAAATTGGCAGGGGCATTGTCAAACGGAAACACGTGGGTATCTTCGTTCGTGTTCACCACAAAGCTGTTCAGCACAGGCAAATCGTCCACGGCCAAAACCGTTATCGAAATATTGGCGGGGGCAGCGGCATATACCTGGCCATCGGTCACGTTAAACCCGAACACGTCGGTACCGCTATACTCTACCGCAGGCATATAATAAATGCTGTCGTAAGGGTATTCTTGGTTAGCCACAATAGGTTGGCCGGCAGCATCATACAACGTGCCGTTGGAAGGCAGGGAAGTGAACATGATACCCTGTATGGTGTCGCCGTCGGCATCCACAATATATTGCGGATAGTTGGCGCGCAACGCGGTCATCAGGTTCACCCATTCGTCTTCGTTAATGGTAAAGTGCGCATCGGCAATAACCGGGGCCGCGTTAGGATTGGGTATTACGTTGATGTAGATGGAAGCATTGCTTATAAGCACGCCGCCGCTGCCAGTGTTGCCACCGTCGTTGATGGAAACTTCCAACAAATCGGTACCGCTAAAGCCAGTGGTAGGGGTAAATTGCAAACCAGTGGTGGCCGAGTTAAAGGTACTCTGCAAATCGGCAGCGGTAGCTACAACCTCTACGGTGGCGGTGCCGTTGCCCGTTACGGTGCCGATGGAAGGCACGGTTAAGGTACCGTTGGCAACGCTAAAGGTAGCGGTAACAGGGGCAGAACCGGCATCGATATCGCTAAATTGGATAGGGCCGATAGGCAAAGAGCTATCTTGCTTGGTAGATACCGATGCGGAAGGCACTTGTACCACAATCCAGTTGGTGCCATGGAAGGTACCGGGCTTGTTGGTTGGGCCGTAATCGGCCAAGTAAGTAGAGGCCGCTTCCGAAGCTTTGTAGTACATCAGCAAGCTAGGTTCGTTGCCGGCCATTACTTTGTTCATGCCGTTGGCAATATCGGCTTGCGAGCGGGCGGCGGTCCATATACGGATGTCGGTCATTTTGCCATCGAAGTATTCGTCGGCCCAGTTGCTCTTGCCGAAGTAGTTGTACACACGGGTTATGTTAGGTATGGCCGAGGTAGCGCCAGAGGCTACCGCCACACCGTTTTGGTACAGTGTGCCTACATTGCCATCCCATACGGCAGCCACGTGTACCCACTGGCCGCTTGGGAATACGGAAGGAACGGTTACTTTGCTGTTGCCAGAGCCGCCCACGTATGTTTCCATAAAGAGCTGGCCGCTGCTGCCATTGAAACCCAAAATAATGTTGTTGTTGCTAGGGCCGTTGCCGAAGTCGAAAATACGGGCCCAGTTTTTATGGGGGTTGTCAACAAACACCCAAGCTTCTACGGTAAGTTTGTTGCCGGGAATGTCCAAGTTTGGCAACTCCACATACTCGCTGGCACCGCCAAAGGTAAGCACGCCGCTGGTGTTGGGCATGGTAACCATAGGGGCATCGTTTACTGCGTTTACAACGATGCTTGCTTCGGCAGTGGTACTGCTGAAAGCCGTGGCACCGCCATTAGTGGTGATGTTTGCAAAACCAAGGTTGGCGCCAGAGGTTTGGTCCCAAGCACGCATGCTAAAGGTGGCCGTGCCGTTCCAGTTGGCGTTGGGCACAAAGCGGATGTACATGCCAGGGGCCAACAGCTTGGCATTGGTGGCCGACAGTGGGGCGGCACCGGGCGAGCTATAATCAAACCCATACCAAGAAGTACCGTTGGAAGACTGTTGCCATTGGCCAGAGCCCGAAACGCCATATACGGCCATGCCGCTACCGCTGGTAGCTATGGAGTTCATAATGGAGGAAACCGTGATAGGGGTAGAGCCAGTGGCATCTTCGTCTATAGCGGTCATGGTAAAAGTGGCGGTGTTTATTACCGGGGCCGTGTTGGCGGCGCCTACGGTTACGGTAGTGCTACCAGTGCCGTTGCAAGGGGTTATACCTACCGTGTAGTTTACGGTATGGGTGCCGTTGCCAGCCACTGATGGCTTAAACAAACCAGTGGAAGTGATGCAAGCACCGCAAGAAGCCGTCCAAGTGCCGCCCATGTTCACCGCCGTCATCTGAAAGTTGGCAGATGCGGTGGTTATGGTGCCCGTAACGGCGTTTACCGTGCCGCTAGGCGGACCTACCGTGGCACCGCCAGGAGCCACTTCAAGCGTAAAGTTGGTCAATTGGCTGCTATAGTCTTCCGCTACAATCATAATCTGGTCGCCAGCATTCACGCTTGGCGCAGTAACCGCGGATGTACAAGAGAAACCGGTGCCAAACTGGTTGCAGCCCGAAGAGTTGGTAGCATAGTTGCAACCAATTTCATTGGAAGCACTCTGTATGGCGGTACACGGGTCTTGGCCCGCAGGTATCTTAAACAGTGCCACATCAAGGTAGCCAGAGGTTTTGTCGCTCTTTACCAGCAAGTTTAAGTTTCCGCCAGTAGCAATGTTAAGAACGATATAGCCCACTTTGTTGCCGCTCCAGGCCAAACAGGTGCTCACTTTGGGGCCTTTGGTGCCAAAGTTGAACGGGCCTGCCGCGCCCGATGTGCAAATGGAGGCGTTTACGTTGCACTGGGCCAATACGGAACCTACCGAGGCCAGCATAACTGCCATGATTAATAAAAATTGCTTTTTCATTGTTTTGAGATCTATTGTTTTGAGAGAGGTTTATTTTACTAGCTCGTAACCATCAAAACCAAAGCGGTTGATGGCATTGGTTATTTCCGTTTCGGTAGCCGTTTTGCTGAAGGTAACGGTGCAGATACCGGTGCGGTGGTCAATAGCCACTGCTTTTATCCCTGCATACTGGCTTATACGGTTGGCATATATCGCCGCGTTGGCTTCGCTGCCAAACCCCATGTTGGAGCTGAAAGTGAAGACTTTCTCCGTGGCTGTTTCCGCCAGCGTAACATTGGCCGGGAATTTTACATCGTGGGCCAATAGCTGTGCATCCACGTTGCGGGTGCTGGCACCAGAAGCCACCAATTGGTTGCGCTGGGCAAGCAGGGCTTCTTTGTCGGTTTTGGAAACGGTAGTTTGCGCATTGGCGGCATAGCCCATGGAAACCATTGCTACAAGGGCAAGCAAAAGCTTTCCCCCGGCTAGCGAGGGCAAGCGTAGCACCCCCCGCAGATTGAAGAACATTGTTTTCATTTTGTTTAGAGATTGGTTTATTAAATAAATCTTGAGTAGTCTCTTTTACGGTGGGTTTTTACTTTTGTTCCGCCCCGGTGTATTTTTTTTAAATCATTGTTTACCAATGGCTACAAAAGCAAGCGGGGCACCCTTTTCAAGGTGCCCCGCCGCATATTGTCAGGTAAAAAATGTCTATTTAACTTTCACCATGCTTCCGGTACGGTACAGGGTGGTTTGGCCGTTTTCGCCAGTAACCTTCACGGCATAGATGTACGAGCCGTTGGTCAATCCGTTGCCAAACTGTACGCTGTTTACCCCCGCTGGCTGCACTTCGTTGATTATTTGCTCAACCAAGGCACCCATGTAGTTGTACACGTTTATTTCCACTTGGGCACTTTCGGGCAGGGTATAGCGTATTTCGGCAGCACCTGCAAACGGGTTTGGATAAGCGTTGATGTTCAGGTCGAAAGAAGGGGCCATGTTATTGCCCGTTTCTTCACCTACTTTGGCGCCTACCAAGTCGCCGATAACGGTACCACCTGGGCGGGTGCCGGGCACCACGGTGGCTCCACTGATGCTTGCAAGGTCAATACCCGTTAAGCCTGGGCGCACACCTGAGTGGCCTACCATAGTGCCAGTGGGCGCTGCGTTGGCAACCAAGTCGCCGCTAGGGTTGCCGGCAGGGCGGTCGCCTTTTATTTTGATGCGGATGGAGCCGTCCATGTCAGAGTAGTCTTGGCCGTCTTCAGCCCTCCAGTCAAAAGAAACCAAACCATAAATGTTGCTTGGGGCATCGTAGCGCAACAAGTCGCAATCCGCGGCAGAGATAATGTCGCCCACGTTCACTGGGTTGGCATCCAAGCGCAAAACGCCGTCGGATGGCAAAGAAATGATTTCGATTCTTTCCAAGGCATCGCCGTCCTCGTCGGCAAAAGTACGCTCAAAGTCGGCCAAAGAAAGGTTGAGGGTATTGTTCTGCAACACGTCTTTGGTTACTTTGGCTATGGTAGGCTTGTCGTTTACGTCGCCAATGGTTACTACAAACGGCTTCTCGTAGCTCAAGCCGTCATCGCCGATGGCTACAATGCGCACCGAATAGGTAGACTTAACCTCGAAATTGAAAACCTCGCTGCTTTGCAGCTTGTTGGCCAAAATGGTAAACGATGCGTTGTCTTCGTCGCCGGCACCGGAAACCAACAAGAAGGAATGGTTCTCGATATCCGCATCAATGGCGGTTAAAAAGCCCACCGCGGTACCCACGGGCATGTTCTCGTTAATGGTCAGGTTGTCCAAGTGTATATCCGAAGAGGGGGTTTGCGCCTTGGCATCATTAGTCATCCCCAGAAAAGCCAGCGCTGTGGCAGCGGGCAATATGTAGCGAATAGCGCCACTGAGTTTCGTGTAGAACC
>CAYYZT010000048.1:0-6753 GCA_964476015.1 uncultured Chitinophaga sp. | reverse complement strand
CTCTCTGCCGCGCTCAATCCAGTAATAGCTTTCACCGTTCTCATGGTTAAATTTTGTTTTGATTGTTTTTGATTTCTCCTCTTTTTACGCCCCGTGGGGCAAAAGGTTACGGCGGCCATAATAATATTTCTGAAAAACCAGTGGCTTACAAGGCCATACGCCCGCCCACAGCCAACCATGCACCCGCCAAATGCGCTATCTTTGTATGCATGGCGCAGGTGCGAACCCTCAGCGTAACCCAGGTAGACTATCTCAATGTAGTATTGATGGTAGCATCGGCAGCTTTGGCCTTTTTGTGGCCGTTCGAGCTGTTCATGTTTTCTTACGTGGTGCTGGGGCCACTGCACTACCTTACCGAAATGGCCTGGCTGCACAAACGCCGGTATTTTGTGGATGAAAGCCGTGGCTGGTGGCTGCTGGTAGCCTGCGGCATAGGGGTAATAGTATTATATATGCTCGATTTTGTGCTGCTAAACCATCCGGCTTGGCACGGGGCGGGCAATGCCGATGATGTGGCCCTGTTGAGCTCGCTGTACCGCAACTGGATGCTCAATTTTGTGTTGCTGGCCACTATTGCGGGCATGGTGCTGGTGGCCACTAAAGACAAATGGTGGCGGCTTATCTCCATTTGCCTGCTAGCGGCACTGCTTATAGTGCTAAACCCCTACCGCGAGTTTTTGATTGCCTTGGCCATATTGATACCCACCATAGTACATACCTGCCTGTTTATGGCTGCCTTTATCCTTTTTGGCGCGCTCAAGTCCAACGGGTTTTCGGGGTACTTTTCCATAGCGGTGTTTGCGGTGTGCTGCGCCTCGTTTTTTGTTACCGACTGGGGCATAGCCGCCTACGATATACACCCCCGGGTGCTGCAAAACCTGCAAGAAGGGTTTTTCCTTACCGTAAACGACATTTTGGGCAGCCTTTCGGGCAACCGGTTCGCCTCCCTGCAAGACACCCTGTACTCGCCCTGGGGCATACGCATACAGCAGTTTATAGCTTTTAGCTACACATACCACTACCTCAACTGGTTCTCCAAAACCAACATTATCAACTGGCACCAAATGCCGCGCAAGTGGGCCGTGGGCATCGTGGTTTTGTGGGCATTGTTTGTTTCGCTATATTTAATTGATTTCAAAACCGGGCTGCTGGCCATTTTCCTGTTGAGCATGTTGCACGTTTTCCTGGAGTTTCCGTTAAACTACCGCAGCATATTGGGCATCGGCAACCATATTTACGGCCGCATAAAGCCTACCCGCAAAAAAGCATGAGCCATAGCAAAGCCATATCGTTCCAGTCGTTCAACCGCTCTTCGGCCGTGAAGGAAATATTGGTGTTTGTGCTAAAATTGCTGTTGGTGTACTTTCTGTGGCGTTGTTTCTCGCTATTGGTGGGCCCGGAGGCACAGCCCCTAAACGAGCGGTTCGTTCCTTGGCTTTCCACCGCTTTTGAAGGTTTCAATGATTGGCTCAAATACTCTTTGGCGCACGGCAGTGCTTGGCTCATTGGCCTATTCGGCTACGAACCGCAAATAATAGGCACCAGCATGGTTAAGATACAGGGTTTTTCCGGGGTAAACATCGGCAACTATTGCCTCGCCGTGGAGTTGATGGTACTGTACGTGGCCTTGGTAGCTACTTACCCCGCCCCGTGGGGCTTTAAGCTGGGGGTAATATTGGGCGGGCTGGCTGGCATACACCTCATAAACATGTTGCGGGTGGCCGCGCTGAACCTGATGACGGTACACTTGCCGGAATATGCCGATTTCAACCACCATTTCACGTTCCGCATCGTGGTGTTTGTGGTTATTTTGGCCATATATGCGGCCTTTGTGCGAAAAGCGGAGCGGTTGGTCAAAAATAAATCGGGTAGCGGCTCAGCAGGAAAATAGCCACGGAAACAACCACAAGCCCCACGGCACCTGCCCAAATACGGCCCTTGAACACATCGAAAGAGTGTACCACTATGCCGCCCACAATATAATCGAGCCTGAAAATAGTGCCTATTATCAGCAACAAGATGCTGCCGTGGTGTACCAAGTGGGGCATCATTACCTTTATGCGGTTAAAGTCATAGTTATCGGGCCGCAGCATCAATACCACACCTATACACAATATGGCACCTATTAGCCAAGGCCCTATAAGCACCTGCCTCAAAAGGCTTCTGCGCCGCTGGTAGTTGATGGCCACCTTGCGCGAATACGACAGATTGAGAAAACCCCTTATAAACAAGATGCCACAACCTATCATAAACAAAATACCCATTAGGGTAAACGGAACCATAAAGGGTTTTTCCAAATGGAACCAGCTTGCCGCCGTGGCAAAGCCATAGTAAAAGGGAGAGCCATAATCGCCAGTACCCACTACCGAGGCTATGGCGTAGCCGCCAAAAAACGTGAAGGCGTGTACCGACATCCATAGCATAAATACTTTTACAATGGTGTTATACTCCCATAGCAGCATGTTTATCCAATAAACAATCAACCCGAACACCAAGCCAAAAAACGGGATGGCACCATACACGGCCAGCACCAGCCACCGGTGCCAATCCTGTGTTTTGGTGGGCAGGTTGTACACGCCCATGTATTTATATTGCGGCTCAAAACCCACCCAGCTAGCTACCAAAGCCATAAACATGCCCCCGAGGATAAACATAAGGTTGTAGCTGAAAAAATATACCAGTATGGAAGTAAGCAACCGGTACCAATTGCCCCCCTGCCTATCGTCCACCTGGTCTACAATGTCTTCGTAATAGTCTCTATCCATAACTTTTCGACAACTATTGCCCAACCGCCAAAATAACCAATTATCGGCAGTAATGGCTAACTGCCCGCAACAACCATAACCGCAACGCCCCGATAAACATATGGAGCAGCAACAAATATTTTAATAACTTTGCAATACGTAAACCAAGGTATGATGATGAAAGACCGGATTACTGATCTCTCGTTTTTCAAGCAGAACTCCTTCGGAGATATGGGCATATACCACGAGCTGCTGGAGATATTTGTAAAAACCACCCCGCCCATGCTAGAGCAAATGCGGGAGGCCATTGCAAGCAACAATAGGGCAGCTTTGGCACAAGTGGCGCATAAATTAAAGTCGAACGTACAATCCGTAGGGCTTAACAACGTTTATACCTTGCTGGGAGAACTGGAAACCAACAACGGTACCAAAAACCAAGAGCACCTGCAAAAAACCTTTGGCTCCGTGCTCCATTTTTGCCAAATGGCGGTAGCGGAAGTACAGGCCGAACTGGAAAAGGAAACGAATTAGTCGGAAAACATAGCATTAATATCATTAACATTTAATACATTTGCAAGGGGCAAAAAATTGATGAGCTGATGAGATGTGCCATTGTAGATGATGATGAACTATCTATTAGGTTAATAGCCGAGTATATTAACCAAACCGACTTCTTGGATTTGGCCGGTAGCTTTACCAGTGCCATCAAGGCATCCAATATGTTGCTGAGGGAGCCGGTAGACGTTATTTTCCTCGACGTGGAAATGCCTGACATGACGGGCCTGGAGCTTATAAAAAGCTTTGAGCGCAAGCCGCAAATCATCCTTATTACTTCCAAGAGAGACTATGCGCTGGAGGCGTTTGAGTACCAAGTAACGGATTACTTGCTGAAACCAGTAAGCTACTCGCGTTTTTTAAAAGCGGTAAACAAGGCCCGCGAACTGCACGAGGTGAAACAGAAAGGCTCCGCGGTGCCCAAACACCTCTATATTAAAGAAGACAGCGTACTGGTAAACGTGGTGCTGAACGACATAGTATGGATAGAGGCCCTGGGCGACTATGTAACCATACACCTTGGCGACAAGAAACACACCGTGCTAACCACCATGAAAGCCATGGAAACCAAGCTGCCGCCCAACGAGTTTATGCGCGTGCACCGCTCGTTTATAGTAAGGGTGGATAAAATAAACAACTTGGACGGCAACATGCTGGTGGTGGGCAAAAAACTGTTGCCCATCGGCAAATCGTACCGCAAGGCTTTAATGGATAGGTTGAATATTGTTTAAGAAGACTGTTTAAAGCCATCCCTTTTTTTAGATACGTGGCACTTCTATTTCAATCTTCACCCCTTTGCCCGGCTTGGTAACGATGTTTATCTTGCCCTTCATCAACTGAACCCGCACTTGTATGTTTTTGATGCCAAGGCCAAGGTTTCGCGCGCTTTGTAGGTATGCAGGGTCGAAACCGATGCCATCGTCTTCTGATACCAAGGTAACGGTGCTGGGGCCTACATTGTAGTTTACGTAAAGGTTTTGCGCGCCGGAGTGTTTTTGGGCGTTGCTGATGATTTCTTGCGCTATGCGGTACAAATTGATTTCCTGCGACTCCACGATGCGCTCTTCGCTGCCGGTAATGTGCAGGTGTATTTTCAGGTTGCTCGATTTCATGGCCCGGTGGCACATTTCGTCCAGCGCGGCCTGCAAGCCTTCCTCGGCCAACAAATAAGGCATCAGGTTGTGCGATATGTTTCGCACCTCTTGTATGGCACTGTTTAGCAGCAATTGCAGGTTTACAAGGTACTCGGTGGTTTTTTCGCCCTGCTCGTTTTTAACCGACGAATCCAGTGCCATCAGGTTAAGGCTGGCAGCGGTAAGGGTTTGGCCCAAGCCGTCGTGCAAATCCTCCGATATGCGTTTCTGCTCTTGGTTTTGGCCCTCTATCAACGCCTGCGAAACGGCATATTCCGTTTTCAGCTTCTCCAGTTGCAGCTTCTGCGATTGGGTTTTCAGTTGTTCCTCCAGCAGTTTCTGGCGTTCCCTGTATCCGGCAAGCCGCGTGCGGAAAATGATGTACACCACCAGCAGCACACCCAATATAAGCCCCCTAAACCACCAAGTGCTGTAAAAAGCGGGGGTAATAACCACTTGTACCGAAACGCCTTCCTCGTTCCAATAGCCATCCTTGTTGGCGGCCTTTACCTTAAAGGTGTACCGCCCTGCGGGCAAGTTGGAGTAGGTGGCCTGGCGTGTGGAGCCGGGATATATCCAATCTTGATCAAAGCCCACCAGTTGGTAAGCATATCGGTTTTTTTCGGGTGCCGTGTAATCCAATGCGGCAAACTCGAAGGTGAGATAGTTTTGGGTATGGTTTAGCACTATTTCATCCAGCAGGTTTATGTTTTGCGCCAAAGCATAAGGTTTATTGAAAACCTTGAAGTTGGTAAGCGACACCGCCGGGGGCATGGTATTGAAGGTAAGCCTATCGGGATAAAAGGCGGAAAGCCCGTTGATGCCCCCGAAGTACATACGCCCGTCTTTGGCTTTGTAGTAGGCACTGGCATTAAACTCGTTGCTTTGCAGCCCATCGGTTTTGGTAAATTTGTACCAAGTATTCCCCTTTTTGTTATACCGCATTAGCCCGTTGTCGGTACTAGCCCAAAGGTTGTGCTGGTTGTCTTCCAGTATGCCGTACACGGTCAGTTGGTCATAATCGGCATCGTCGCACACGCAGGCAAAATCGGCCTTGGAAAAATCCATGCCCTTGTTTTGGTAGCTCAACTTGTACAGGCCGCTGCCCTGCGTGCCCAGCCACAGCACGCCCGCCGAATCTTTGTACAAACTGTAAAGCCCTATGGGTTGTGCCTTAGGATTGTTTTGGTCAGCCGAAAGATTGCGGAACTCCACCGTTTTGCCGGTGGTCGCCTCCAAATAGATAAGCCCCATATCCGAAGCCAGCCACAAGTATCCGGGTTTGTCTTCTATAATAGAGCGTATGTAGGGCCCCGAGAACAATGTGCCCGTATTGAGGTAGTGCTTAAACCCTCCCGTTTCCCTGTCCAACAGCGAAAGCCCTTCGTGCGTGCCTACCCATATTTGGTTCTGCGAATCGAGGAAAATGGAAAGCACGTGGTCGTTCAAAAGGCTTTCCGGTTTGCCGGGCATGTGGTAATAGCTTTTGAACAGTTTGGTTGCGGGGTCGAAAATCTGCAAGCCGCCCCCTTCGAAACCTATCAATATCTTGCCGTCGTAGTCTTCCTTTAGCGCGTACACGGCCGTGTTGCGAATGGTGCGGGGGTCGTCGCTGGAAGCTTTATAATGCTGGTACGTATTATCAGCTTGACGATAAACGGACAAACCGCCGTACAGGCCAATGTAGCGGTTGCCGGCCCTGTCTTCCAATATAGAGCGGATGCTGTTGCCCGGCAAGCCTGCGGGGTTGTTGGGTATGTGGCGGTACAGGCTGAAGTTTTGGTACAGCGGCAACATGCTTATTCCGCCGCCATTGGTGCCAATCCAAAGGTTATTGGTTTTGTCCACATACATTTCGCGCACATCGTTGTAGCTAAGCGACGTGTTGATGTACGGGTTGTGGTAGTGATGTACCCACTCGCGGGTTTCGATATTGAGCTTTACAATGCCCTGCGGGTACACCGAGAGCCAAATGTGCTTGTCATCCGTTTGGGCAAAGGCCATTACCGACGGGCTGGGATAGTTGAACGGATTGATAACGATGCGCGAAAACCGCTTGGTGCTTTTATCATATGCTGCGGCGCCCTCTTGCGTGCCCACCCAAATGTTTCCATCCCTATCGCTATAAATGGCGTATATGCGGTTGTCGGGCAACCCGTCGTCCTTGGTGAAATACTCAAACGTTTTGGCCTTTATGTTGTACCTGCACAGGCCCGCCTCTTGCATGCCCATCCATACACTGCCGTCGGGCGATACCAAGAGGCTGTTTACAGAGTTCGCGGGCAAATCATGGGTCTCGCCCGGCTGGTGCATGTAATGCT
>CAYYZT010000047.1:8614-14136 GCA_964476015.1 uncultured Chitinophaga sp. | reverse complement strand
CAGACCACCGGGGTGCGCTATTTCAACGAACTTACCAATATGGCCATGCTTACTGAGGAGGTAGGAGAGGTGGCCCGCATCATTGCAAGGCAGTATGGCGAGCAGTCGTTCAAGGCATCGGATAAGGATAAGGTATTGGCCGACGAGCTGGCCGATGTGATGTTCGTGGTAATTTGCTTAGCCAACCAAACGGGCGTGGACCTCACGGAAGCATTACAGCGCAATCTGGAGAAGAAAACCAACCGGGACGGCACTCGCCATCAAGACAACGAAAAGCTGCGCTAATAAGGGATTTCCAAGTCTTTTACGCTGTGGCAGCGTTGCAGGAAATGGTCGTACAGGCGATGCTCGTCCATCAGCTTCCCCTCGCCCTTATAGTTCCAAGAATACTCCGGGTGCCATTGCGTGGCCAGCACGTGGCCCGCTTCTGCGCCTGTCCAAGTAAAGGCTTCAACCAATCCATCTTCTTTACAGGTGGCGAGTACCTGAAGGTCTTTACCCAAATCTTTTACTCCTTGGTGGTGTATGGAGTTTACGCGGCGGCTCGGCTCGTTATGGTAAAGCGTATCCAACAGCGCATTGGGCGTAAGCGTTACTTCGTGGTTCACTTGGTCGTACTCCACCGCATCGCGGTGTTTGATGCTCTGGGGGCGTTGTGTGGCAATGTCTTGATAAAGCGTACCGCCAAAATACACGTTCAGCACTTGAAAGCCACGGCAAATGCCCATCACGGGTTTACCCCGTTTCATAAAGTAATCGATTAAGGCCAGTTCGTATTCGTCGCGGTATTTATCGCCCCGCCAGCGGCCGTTTTCAATCGGTTCTTCACCATAGCTTTCCGGGGCCATGTCGGCACCGCCTTGCAATACCAGCGCATCCAAATCGCGTAGGAAAGCTGCCATAGTCTCGCCTTCCAAATCCGGAATCAGAATAGGCTGCACATCGGGCCGGGCAAGGTACTGCGACATTTCGCGCTCGAAATAAGTCAACGTTTTATGCCCGAAAACCGCCCGGTTGGGGTCAGGATACATAAAACAGGCCGAAACACCGATGCGAAGCATATAGCTAGGGTTTAATCGTTGTTGCCGAATACACGCTTCAACAAGGCCGTTACGCGGTGCAAAGGGTCTCTCCTTATCTTTTCCTCTTCCTTGGCTACATAGTGAAACAGGCCGTCCAAGGCTTTGCCGGTGGTGTAATCGGCCAAGTCGGTATTGATGGGCGGTGCGTTGAGGAAAGGCAAAGGCGTTACGTAATCGTTGTAGTTGGTAGTAAGGGTGCTATAGGTTTGTTGTGCGCCTACGGCCTGCAACGAATTTTGGATATCGGGCTTAAAAGAGGCTTTTAGAGAGCTAAAAGTAGCGGCCTTTAGGTATATGGTGGCGGCAGAATCGGAGCCGTTCAATATGCTCAGGGCATCGGTAATGGTAATGTTGGTAATGGCATCGATAAGGATGGGCGTGGCCTTATCGGCGGCATGTTCGGCAGCACGGTTTAGTTTTACCATCAATTGGTTGGTAAGGGTAGTGCCACCTGGAATGTTGTTGATGATGTTTTGGGCGTTTTGCACTTCGGGGGGCAGCAAAATGCGTATAGCCATGTTGGCATAGTAGCCATCTTCTTTGCTGGCGTGGTTAACTGAAGTGTCAGAAGAAACTTTCAGTGCTTCGCGCAGGCCTGCCGCAACTTCTGATTGGGAAAGCGGCAAATCGAAAGGTAGCTCTTCGCAAGAGGTAAAAAAGAAGGCAGGCACGGTAAACAGCACGGCCAAACCCAGCAATGATAAACGGATACGGTTGAACATGGTAGTAATTTTATTCGCAAACGAAAGATACAAGAATAAAGCCAAACTTGGATGCCAAAACCTACATGCGCTGCGAAAGCAAGTGCAGGAAACGTTTTGCGGTAGGCACCGGTGCATAATGCTCCAATACCCACTGCTTGCCGTTTTCGGCTATTTGGGCCAATTCTTGTTCACTGGTGTTCAGCATTTTGTCCGCTACGGCTTTCACGTCCATGCCTTTCACCCCAAAATAATGCTTGCCGTTAACAGGATATTCTGGCAGCAGCAGGCCCCACGATTCAAAATCCATATGGATGGGGATGCCGTTGGAAACCATTACCTCCCAAAACCGCCAACTATCGTGCTGGTATATGGCGAGGTGTTGGTGTATGTTCCATTCCAACCTGCTACGCTGTTTCAAGAAACGCATGTAGCGGTGGTAGCCACGCCTTATGTCGGGCCATTGCCCACGGCGCGCATCGGGAAAATCGACTAGCCCCCCGAAGGTATAAGTAAACAGGGATGAATTGATAAAACGATAGTAGTCCTCCGAATGGCGGCGGCCCGTATGCTCCCAGTAGTATTGCTCCAAGTCGCCATTGGCGGTTTTGTTTTTGGAGTCGAGGCCTTCCGTTATTTCGTTGATGATGGGCAAGGTGCCTTTGATAAGCGGCGAAAGGCGCGATATAAACTCCTTGCGGCTATCGTGCAGGATGCGGAAGTTCATAGCCACCTGCTTTTTTACGGGCAGGTGCTCGTATTTTTTCGAGGTCTCTATTATCCTGTTGCTCAGCCCAAAAGCCCACGGCAGCGATGTTTGGGGATAGTTGAACAGCGAGGTGCTGTGGCTTCGCAATATCAAATCGAAACGGGAGAATGCCGGGTTGTCGATAACCTCCTGCATGTCGGCGGCCTTCTTCAATTTGGTAAGGTCGCGCATCCAAGGGAAACCCGTGGAGTTGATAAAAATATTGAACACGTTAGGGTCGAGCAATTGCTCTATTTTTTCCCTGTTTTCCAGCAAGTAGTCGTCAGAGTATATGGCCACCTCGTGCTTGAAGCCTTCGGGTGCCTTTTGTATAAGGTATTCGCCCGTGGGGTTCCATTGGTCTATGTTGCCATAAAACTCCACTCCCAGCTCTTTAAACCCTTCCGCCAAGGCAATGGAGCAATGGTGGTAGCCCGCCTTTACCGGTTCGCGGTAGGGCATTAGGTAAAACTTGAACTTTAGGTTGCCGTTCATGCCAAGTTGCTGTGTGCCAAGCTAAATTAACGTGCCTTCTCCAGATACAGGCTGGCCTGCTGCATAATCTTTTCTATGCCCGCCTCCAAGCTTACATCTGCTTTAATGAACGCAGGCAACTTGCTTGGCTCCAACTTGTTGTTATACCCCATTTTGGGCCCGAGAGTGAGCGTGGCATTGGTTTTTTTGGCAATGATGCCCGCCACTTCTTTTATAGGGTACCAACGGCCCGCGGTAAGGTCTACGTCGGTTTCGTTGGAAGCCCTAATGGCCACCAAGTTTCGAGCGCAATCATCCTTGTAGATAAACTGGCGCTCTTCCTCGCCGCTGGTCATCAGGGATATTTGCTTGTCCCTAAGGCCCTGTATCACCAAATCGGGTATTACGTGCGATTTTTCGCCGGGTTCTTCCCAACCGTAAACGTTCCAAAACCGGGCCAGCTTGCCGCCCAGCAATTTCGTCCACTCCTCGCCCAGTAGCTTGGTTACCCCATAGGTGTTGTTAGGGTCGGCCAATTGGGTGGTGGCAAACAAAAACGGTATGCGGGTTTGCTCCAAAAAGGAAAATACCTTCTCGCAAAGCAAGGTATTGTTGTGCAGTATGTTGAGCAGGTTTTTTTCGGCGGTAAGGTATTTGGCGCCGCCCACGTCCCAAGCGAGAAACCACACATAGTCCACGCCCGTATACAGGCTTAGGTCCATGTTGCGCAAATCTTGCTCTGGCCCGTTCAGCAGGTCAATATTGATTACCTCTTCGCCAATGCTACGCAGGTGTTCGCAGAGAGCCTTGCCAATAAGGCCCGAACCGCCCAGTACTAGATTTTTTGTAGTTGCCATACGCGTGCTGCGATTGTTTGACGTGGATATTGGGCCAAGCCCCAGTTGGGGCCGTTGTCGTAAGGAATGTTGGCCAGCGATTTGATAACCGAGGTTTCGCCGTGGGTGGCGTTTGCCGTGCCTTTAATGGCCGATTCGTTGTGGTCGAGGTGATAGTGGTCGCCAATTACCATGGGTTTCACGCCCATGTGGTATAGCATCATAATGCCGTTGCGGTCCATGCCTATGCGCGAGCTTTTTTGGGCTTCGTCATATCCTTTGTTCAGTAGCCAGCTATCGCGGTGTGCCAAGATAAAGTTGCCTACCGCCGCGCCCATCAAATCGCCGGCGGCAAATTGGTTGAGCAGGTATTTTTTGTCGGTAATGTACTTGTCGGTAAGGTCTCCGCCCTCCCACTTTATGTTGTTGTAATGGGTGCCGTAAACATACTCCTTGTTGAGGCTGGTCATGTTTTTAAGGGCATTAAAACCCAAAAATACATCTGCATTTACGCAAAAAACCCACTCGTTGCTGGCTTCGCGGATGCCCAAGTTCTTGGCGAAGTACTCCATCACCGGTATTTTGGGGCTGGTGCAGTAGTCTTGGTGTATCTCGTTCGGTACGATAAAGCACTTGCTGTTGGGGTATCGCTGGCTTATCCACTCGGTATCGCTGGGGCGGTCTGGTATATTGTTCCACTCCACGTATATCAGTTCGCAGTTGGGCACGTGGTGGTAGTTCCAGTCCATGGTTACGCGCAGGCGTTCGGTAAAGTCGCCCCCGTAGTTGTCGTTGCGGCCCACCACCACCATGCTGAATTTATTTACTTGCTCGGTGGCTTTATGGGCAAAGCGGTGCTTTAGCTCCCATTTAAGCCGTTTCCAGTTTCGGTCGGCTTGGCGCACGCGCCAGTGCATGTTTTTGTTATCCAGTAGTTTGTCGAACATTCCCATCAAAAAACGTGCTTTTGCCTGTTTTGCAACCTATTTTTTGCCCGCCAAAGATAGTGTTTTTTCCGCCAGTAGGGCTTCTACGGCTAACAAATTCAAGGCTTTGCGGCGGATATTATGCCATTTAAAACCGCTATTCTTTTTTGTGTACAGGCAGCCAGCTCGTAATGGCGATATACAAATGCCCTGGCTTGGGTGGATATGGTGTGGTAGAGCGTGGGGTCGTTCAACAATCGCTCCACGGCGGCAGCGAAATGTTCGGCATCCGCGCCTATCAGCATCTCCGCACCGGCCTCGGCAGTAATGCCTTCCGCGGCCATTGGGGTGGATACCACGGCAGCCCCGAGTGCCATGGATTCCAATATCTTCACCCTGATGCCGCTGCCTAGCCTGATAGGCACTATGGAAACGGCACTGTAGAGAAACGCGGCGAGGTCGTTTACAAAACCTGCCCATACCACACCCTTATGGGCCGCAAATTGGGCTTTGAACTCGTCTGTGTAGATACCCGTAATGTGTAGTTGCAATTGGGGGTGCTGGGGGTGTAGCTTAGGCCAAATCTCTGTAAGGAAATATGATATGCCATCTAGGTTGGGCTGGTGTTTGCCGCTGCCCAGAAACACTAGCTTAGTGGCACTGGGTGCACATGCAACATCGTTTTGGGGCAACTCCACGCCCATGGGCGAATTGATGACACGGAGATTGGGTGCGGCTTGCCTCCAAATTTCTGC
>CAYYZT010000047.1:0-8604 GCA_964476015.1 uncultured Chitinophaga sp. | reverse complement strand
GTATCGGGCGGCCAGGGCGGTTTCGTATGCCAAGCTGCGGGCGGCATCTTGTTTGTTCCCTTTCCTTTCGTAAAGAACGAACTGCGCCTCGTGCGACACATATACCTTTGGGATGGAAGTAGGCAGATGGTCTGCCAGCTTCATCATCCATGGAAAATCCACTTGAACGATATCTATAATGATATCTTTCAGCGTTGCCCCGAAAGCCTTGCCTATCCATGCAAAATCGCGCTCAAAATAGCGTTTCAATTTATCAGGCTCTTGGCGAGGCTTTCCAGCAAGGGTTTCTTTTATTTTGGAAAAGGCTTTGCCATGCCAAGGTTGCGTGGCTTGGTGCCAATCCTTTAAGTCGGGCAAATACCAAGTATATGGTTCTTTGGTAGCCGCACGGGGGTCTTTGTCGCTACTGGAAAAATAGAATACGAATACGTTGTGCCCCTGTTTTCTAAGCTCTTCTACATATACCCGCATCAGGTAAGAGCCGCCCGATGATGGTTCCACGTCATAAATACCGGTGAGTAGTAGTATGTTCAAAGCCAGTTTATTTGCCAAGTAAACGTAAGATAGATTTTGCGCCCGGTACAAACTCTTCCAACCATACCTTTCGCATGAAATTGGGGTGGTAGTCGGGGTCGAATGCCTTATTTTGTTGTATTAAGTGCAAATAATGCTTTATCTTTTTCTTGTCTCCTATTTTGCGAAAGTTGTTCAGCAAGCGGTAGTAGCTTTTTTGGATGGCGATACGATGCTCTTTGTGCCACTTACCTTGCGTAAATTCGTCCGAGGCTTCTACCATAAACACTTTGGCCTCGTATTCCCTTATTTTAGACTTGGTTTCGGTAATGCCGCCCACATTGATGCGGTACACGCTCATTTCCTTGTCAAGATAACGGTACTTTCCTTGGCTGGCGTGCAGCAGATGTATCATCGTGTCCGGATAGCCGTGTTTATTGCCGATATAGGTCGGGAAATTGCCCTTAAACACATTGCGTTGCACCATGCTGGCGGTAGGAATGTAGTTGCCGTCGCGCAAAATGTCCAATAGGCCGGTGGTTTCGGCTACTGGGTTTTGAGGGTACCGTGTAAACGTAAGTGCGTTTTTGGATGCCGTTTCTTTGATAACCTTCGCAGCGTGAAAACAGCAAACATAGTCAGGATGGGCCTCTAAAAAGTCTACTTGTTGTTGTAGCTTGTTTTCATCGGTCCAGTAATCGTCTCCTTCTATAAAAGCAAAATACTTCCCTTCCAAGCTATTTAGCAGTACCATTACATTTTGCCACATGCCCACATTTTGGGAGTGGAAAATGGTCCTAATGTTTTTTTGCGGGTAGCGGTCTATATATTCTTGGATTATTTCGCGGGTTCCGTCGGGCGAGCAATCGTCGGCTATAACTATTTCGTAATTGAAATTCACTTTTTGCATAAACACGCCATCAAGCGCCTGCCGTATATATGCCTCGTGCTTGTATGTTAATACCGCAATGGAAAGCGTTAATTTATAAGCAGGTGCCATGTGCTCTTGGCGCGGTTGGTTGTGCCTTGTAAAAGTGCTAGCAAAAGTAAGAAATATCCCCGACGTCCACAGCCCCTAATATCGGCCATCACAAAGTGCTACACGCTAGCTACGATAAATTGTATAATTTCAGCTTTTGGAAAACTCTCTCGAAAAATGTTGTTGACCCAAGCGCAGTTGGAACAGATTGGATTTGCCTCGATAGGCAAAAACGTACGCATATCGGCCAAAGCATCCATATACGGTGCCTCTAGGATAAGTATTGGCGATAATGTGCGTATCGATGATTTCGTAGTGCTCTCTGCCGGGGCGGGCGGCATAGAGATAGGTAGCCACATACACCTAGCCGTATTTTGCAGCCTTATAGGTGCTGGGAAGATAGTACTGGAGGATTTCTGTAATTTTTCGTCGCGGGTTTCCATTTATTCCAGCAACGACGATTATAGTGGGGAGTGGATGACCAACCCCTGCGTGCCTGCGGAATTTACCAACGTAACACACGGGACCGTGCATGTAGGCGCGCATACCATTATCGGCTCGGGCAGCGTGGTGTTGCCCAATGTACATATCGGTAAGGGGTGTAGCATAGGTGCCCTGTCAATGGTTGGCAAGGATTGCGAGGCATTTGGTATATATGCTGGGGTGCCAGCCAAGTTTATTAAAAAACGAAGCGACAAGCTATTGGAACTGGAAGCCGCGTTTAGGAAAATGTTATAAGCGCGGTTTGTAACAGCGAGATTGCCAACCGTTGCTCGTCAGCCGACAGGGAGTGGTACAATGGTAGGCAGAGTACGCGCTTGCTTATACTTTCGCTTGCCGGGCATGAACGCTGCTCTACGTAATTAACCGTGTTTAGGCTTGGATAGAAATACCGGCGCGTAAGCACCATGTGCCGCTCCATATATGCAGCCACGTTCAGCAGCAACTCCTCGTTCGGGAAAATGATGGGGTAGTAGGCATGGTTGTACACCGTGTTCTCTTCACCAAAGATAAGCGGCCGTTGCAGGTCGGTTTTTTCAATGGCTTCGGTGTATCGGGCAGAAAGTTCGGCGCGTTTTTTCAGTATGGCATCTATATCGTCCAATACCAACAGGCCCATGGCCGCATGAAACTCGGATGACTTGCCGTTTATGCCCGCGTTGTGGAAGCTATAAGGGCTGGTATGCCCAAAATTGCGCAACAGCCCCATTTTGAGGGCCGTTTCTTTTTGGTTGGTTATTACCGCCCCTCCTTCCACCGTATGGAAAAGCTTTGTGGCGTGGAAGCTGGCCGTTGAAATATCGCCGTAGGCATACAACGATTTGCTCTTATACTGGGTGCCAAAGGCATGTGCCGCATCGTAAATAACGGTGAGGTTGTGCTTTTTGGCTATGGCGCCTATGCCCTCCACGTCGCACGGGTTGCCATACACGTGCGTGGCCAATATGGCTGTAGTATTGGGGGTAATGGCGGCCTCTATTTTGGTAGGGTCAAGATTGAGGGTTTGGGGGTCAATATCAACAAACACGGGCTTGCAGCCTTCCCAAACAATGCTGCTGGTAGTGGCCACGTACGAAAACGGGGTGGTAATTACTTCTCCCTTTATATCGAACGCCTTCAGTGCTATTTGCAGTGCTATGGTGCCGTTGTTGAGCAGTAAAACGTGCGGTATGTCCAAATATTGGCTAAGCCTCCCTTCCAACTCATTTACCAATGGGCCGCTATTGGTAAGCCAGCCCCGTTGCCATATGTCTTTCATATACGCTTCGTACCCTTCCCTGGGGGGCAGGTATGGCTTGGTTACTGGTATCATGTGGTGGGTTTGTGTTGGTCATCAAAAGAAACCTCCCAATGCAGTTTAGGACCTATAACGCCTTCCTTGCCACCCATTCTGCCAAAAGATTGCGTGGGCCTTTTGGTAACCTCAAACGAGAGGGCATCTTTGTGTTCGTAAACGATGGAGCCTTTGTCGCGAATAATCAACAAGCGTGTTATGGTATAAGTACCTTCGAGCATGAGATCTCTAGGAATAACACAATTGGCCGAGAAATAGCCTTCGTTGAATCTTTCCTCAGTTTCGGCTGTGTTCATAGAGCTTCCTACAAATACCAAATTGCCCATCTCGTCCATCAAATGGAAGGTAATGGACAAGTGCGAAGGGCTGGGGTCCAGTTTGTAATATTTGAAACGGAGCCCGATAGGGTCGTGGGTATAAATGGTATCGCCATCCGACATGGAAACAACTTCCGCCTCCAAAAGCCTTACATCTTGGTTTCCCGGGGCGTTCGACATGTCAAACGCCAGCTTTCTGGCTTCGTCTCCGTGGTTGCTCAAGTATTCGGTTACTACCTGTTTTGGCGAGCCGTCCAACACTTTTTTGCCCGCTTTTAGCAAGATGGCCCTTGAGCAAAGGGCCTGTACCGCAAGTAGGTTGTGGCTTACGAAAAGTACCGTGCGCCCGCTGTAGGATACTTCCTGCATTTTGCCCAGGCAGCGTTTTTGAAACTCCGCGTCGCCCACGGCCAATACCTCGTCTATTACCAAAATTTCCGGCTCTAAGTGGGCCGCTACGGAAAATCCCAGCCTCACCATCATGCCGCTGGAATATCGCTTTACCGGTGTGTCGATGAACCTTTCAATGCCGGAAAAAGCCACAATCTCGTCAAACGATCGGTCTATCTCGGCACGGGTCATTCCCAAAATGGTTCCGTTGAGGTAAACGTTATCCCTGCCTGTAAGCTCTTTATGGAAACCGGTTCCTACTTCCAGCAAACTTGCCACACGCCCTTCTATGTTTATTTCGCCTGAGGTGGGCAGCGTTATGCGGCTCAATATTTTAAGCAGGGTGCTTTTTCCAGCGCCATTTTTGCCTACCAAGCCCAGTACTTCGCCCTTGTTAACTTCAAAGCTTACATCTTTCAAAGCCCAGAGTACAGTTTCGTCGTCTTCGTCGAAATTGGTGAGCGAGTTAAGCCTTTGGTAGTTTTTGAAAGGGGACTTTATAAAATTGATTACCCCGTCGGCTATACTGTTGCCCATTTCTACCTTGCTGCCTAGCCGGTAAACTTTGGAAAGATTGTTGACGGTGATAATGGGTTTCGACATAAACTTAGGTCAAATTACGTCAGAGAGTTTATGCTCTTTGTTTTTGAAATATATGGTGCCTGTAAAGAAAATAACCAAGGTGCTTATAGTGCCGCTAAATAGCATGTCCCATGGCATTTCGCCATAGCCAGTTAGGCATACCCTGAAGCCTTCTATGATGCCGCTCATGGGGTAGATGCCTATCCATATACGGTATTCTTCGGGTATGAGCGACACAGGCCATATTACCGGTGCGGCAAACATAAGCAGTTGTACCAAAAAGGTCATCAATTGCTGTATATCGCGGTAGGTAATGCTCAATGCCGAAAGCCAAAGGCTCATGCCGAAAGTGGCCATCGCCATCAGTAGCACCAATAGCGGTAGGTACACCAAGTTGATGGTAGGAACGATGTTGTAAAATACCAGCAAGCCTATCAAAACCGTAAGTGCCAAAAAGAAATCCAACAGTTTTGACAGTACGTTGGTAAGAGGCACTATAATACGCGGAAAGTAAACTTTGGTAAGTATTTGGCTATTGGTAATCAAACTGGAAGAGGCCGAGGTAAGGGCCGTGGCAAAATAGGTCCACGGCACCAAGGCGGCATAGGAAAACACGGGGTAGGGCAATCCGTTGTCCAGCATCCGCTGCATGTTCATCAGCTTGCCGAAAACCAGAGTGAATACCAGCATTTGCGCCAATGGCTTGATGAGCGCCCAAGCAAAGCCGAGCACGGTTTGCTTGTACAGTACGCTCACCTCGCGTTTTACCAACATGTACAAAAGATCTTTATAGCGAACCAAATCGACAATATCTTGCCGATTGATAAACTGGAAACCTTTCTTGTTGGTTATTTTAACCGCCATGCGTTTTAGCTTATCGCTACTCCTTTAAGGGTGCTGTATTTTGTTTGAAACTCTTGGTAGGTTTGTTGCAACCCTTCTTCCAATCCTATTTTATATTTCCATCCCAGTTGCTCCATACGGCCCACGTCCATCAGTTTGCGCGGGGTGCCGTCGGGGCGGGAAGTGTTGAACACAAACTCGCCCTCGTAGCCCACTACCTTTGCAATGGTTTTGGCCAAGTCGGCAATGGAAATCTCGGTGCCGGAGCCAATGTTCAGGATGTCTTTGCCATCATAGTTTTCCATCAGGAAAACACAGGCACTGGCCAAATCGTCCACATGCAAAAACTCCCTGAAAGGCTTGCCCGAACCCCAAATTTCCACTTGTGGCACTCCCTGCTCCTTGGCCTCGTGTATCTTGCGGATGAGGGCCGGTAGCACGTGTGAGTTTTCCAGGTCGTAGTTGTCGTTGGGGCCGTACAGGTTGGTTGGCATTACGGAGATAAACTGGTTGCCATATTGCCTCTGGTAGCTTTCGCATAGCTTGATGCCCGCAATTTTGGCTATGGCGTAAGGCTCGTTGGTAGGCTCAAGGTAGCCCGATAGCAGGTATTCCTCTTTCAGCGGCTGCGGTGCCATTTTTGGGTATATGCAAGACGAGCCCAAAAACAACAGTTTCTTAACACCCGCTTTATGTGCCTGGTGTATGGCGTTGCACTCTATCATCAAGTTTTCGTAGATAAAGTCGGCGCGCAGGGTGTTGTTGGCCACTATACCGCCCACTTTGGCGGCGGCCAAAAACACATATTCGGGCTTTTCTTGCTGGAAAAACGCCTCCACCTGCTGTTGGTTGCGCAGGTCAAGTTCTTTGGACGTGCGCAACAGCAGGTTGGTGTACCCCAATGCGGTAAGGCGGCGTTTAATAGCCGACCCCGCCATGCCGTTGTGCCCGGCAATGTATATTTTGCTGTCCTTGTTCATAGGGGTTAATTACTAAAGGTTATTCGAAGTAATTGAACACCTTATGGCCGCCCTCTTTCAGGTAGCGGTCTCTTTTGAAAAGATCCAAGTCGCTCTCCATCATTTCCTTTACCAGCATGGCCAGGTTGTACTTGGGTTCCCAGCCGAGCACTTGCTTTGCCTTGGTTGGGTCGCCAATCAACAGTTCCACCTCGGTGGGCCTGAAATAGCGCGGGTCTACTTGCGCCACCACTTTGCCGGTGGGCAGGCTATATTCTGGGTCGTTGCATTTGGCCACGATGGCTTTTTCGTCCACGCCCTCGCCTTCAAAATCAAGCTCTATGCCCACTTCGCCGAACGCCATGCGTATAAAGTCGCGCACGGAGGTGGTTTCGCCCGTGGCAATTACAAAGTCGTCGGCCACATCTTGCTGCAATATCAGCCACATGGCTTCTACAAAATCCTTGGCATGGCCCCAGTCGCGCTTGGCATCCAAGTTGCCCATGTACAGGCTGTCTTGCAGGCCCAGCACAATGCGCGATACGCCCCGGGTTATTTTGCGGGTAACGAAAGTTTCGCCGCGCACCGGGCTTTCGTGGTTGAACAGGATACCGTTGCTGGCAAACATATCGTAGGCCTCACGGTAGTTTACCGTAATCCAGTATGCGTATAGCTTGGCCACGGCATACGGGGAGCGTGGGTAAAAGGGCGTGCGCTCAGATTGGGGCACTTCCTGCACCTTGCCGTAAAGCTCTGATGTGGAGGCTTGGTATATTTTGGTAGACTTTACCATATCCAGCAGGCGCACCGCTTCCAGTATGCGCAAGGTGCCAATGCCGTCGGCATTGGCGGTGTACTCCGGCGTTTCGAAGCTTACCTTAACGTGCGACATGGCGGCGAGGTTGTATATCTCGTCGGGCTGTGTTTCCTTAATGATGCGAATGAGGTTGGTAGAGTCGGTCAGGTCGCCGTAGTGCATGCGGAAACTATCGTTAGTCGATTGTTCCTCTTGGTACAAATGGTCGACCCTATCGGTGTTGAACAAAGAACTGCGCCTTTTAAGGCCGTGTACCTTGTATCCTTTATTGAGCAGGAATTCCGCTAAATATGCTCCATCTTGGCCGGTAATGCCGGTTATCAGTGCAGTCTTTGCCACAAAAACTTAGATTTTTCAGGGCAAAGGTAAAAAAAATCTTCAACCTTTTTAGGCATAAAGGCTTAGGGCTGTGGCAATGGCGGCCTTATTGGCGAAAATATTAGGCACTAGGTGCACGCGAGGCAGCTAAATGCAACTTAATACTGTCTTCATAAGTATATAGTCAACATATCCGGCAAGATAGTTTGTGCGCCCCATGAGCGCGACGTTGATGGTTTTTCAGTATTTTTACTTTTATAGAAACTTATGCATCAATGATAAAGGTGTACGCTAGATATTGCTTGCCGGTAGTTTTAATGTTGTTTGTCAGCGTGTTGGCGTTTGCCCAAACAGCCCCCGACCCGTATTATCCCGTTCAGGGCCAGATTTTTCAAACTACTTCCATTACGTTTTCTTGGAACGGCGTGCCCAATGCCACTTCTTATACGCTGCAATATGCCGACAATCCTTCTTTCACAACCCCGGTAACGGTAAACGGGCTCACCGTGCCTTCGCACGGCACCACCGCGCTTGCGGTAAGCACTTATTATTGGTGGCGGGTGCGCGCCGTAACTGCCGCGGGCACCTCGGCATGGTCGGCCACGCAAACGTTCGGTATATTTCTGCCCAATAACTTTCCCGGCCTTGTGTTTTGGGTGAGCGCCGATGGCAGTGTGATAAAGGATGCCAGTAATCTCGTGAGCCAGTGGACTGACATGAGCGGTAGCTTTAACAACGTTACGCAGCCCTCGTCTACGGCACAACCCACTTGGCAAAGCAATATATTGAACGGCTACCCCGTGATACGGTTTGACGGCACGAACGATTTTTTGAACGGTGGCGACATTCTTGACATCGGAAATACCAACAAAACCATATTGATTGTTGGCCGCTCGAACACCGGCAGCGGGGCATATATGTCGAAATCGCGCGCTACTAACGTGGCTAACCGCTATGCTTTTTTATACTTAAGCGGCACGTTTTACGCGCCGCTGTGGAACGATAACTCGGAAACCAATTTTGCCTATGCCAAGCCCTTCGGCCGAACAGAGCTTATCTCGTTTTCCGCCAAGCGGGATACGGTTTCGCCC
>CAYYZT010000046.1:13842-14144 GCA_964476015.1 uncultured Chitinophaga sp. | reverse complement strand
CCTTGGATAAGGACTCGGAAGGCATGAACCTTATTTTTAACCGGACGGTGGGATTGAAGGATGCTTGGGCAAAGGCGAGCAAGTAGGGAAATTGGCCCATACCGATTAACCGATAATCTGATAACAGATTAACAAACCCCTACCTCAACACCGCCAGCCTATCGCTGTCCAGTTTCAGCAGGATAAACAGCAAGATTGTAAAAGCCAATATGGAGGAGCCACCGTAGCTGAGGTACGGCAACGGGATGCCTATTACAGGCACTAACCCAATCGTCATGCCCACGTTACTATCAACGTGGGCA
>CAYYZT010000046.1:7055-13832 GCA_964476015.1 uncultured Chitinophaga sp. | reverse complement strand
AGGATACTGGCCACGCCATACCCATACAGCCGTGTAAATTTGGAGCGCTGCCGCTCGGAAATAAACACGACCCGCGCCAGCAACCCCATAAACAGCCCCAGCACCACCATGGTGCCAATGAAGCCGTGCTCCTCGCCCACGGTGCAGAAAATGAAGTCGGTGGTCTGCTCCGGCACAAAGTTGCCCTTGGTTTGGGTGCCGTTGAGGAAACCCTTGCCGCTAAACCCTCCCGAACCGATGGCTATCATTGATTGGTTAAGATTGTAGCCAGCCGCTTTTTTGTCTTCCAGTTTGCCCAACACCACATCGATACGTTCTTTTTGGTGCGGTTTGAGCTTATCGAAAGCATAGCCCACCATATATACATAGCCGATGCCAGCCAAAGCCAGCCCGCCCACCAGCAAGGCGACACGCGTATGCCGCCTCAACGAATAAATAAGCCCCAACGCCACCACGGCTATGCCCATGGCCAGATAAAGCTTCTCATCAATCAACAGTGCCAATACGGAAATAAGCGCAAACACCCCGCCGCCAATGAGTACCCAAGAGCTCATGCCCTCGCGGTAAAGCACGAAGGCAAACGAGAGAAACACCAATGCCGAGCCATCATCGCCCTGACGTTGTATAAGTATCATCGGGAAAAGGATAATGGCCGCCGCTATCAACCTAGTGCTCCAATACTTCATGTTGGCACCCTGCGAACTGAGGTATTTGGCCAACGCCAACGCCGTGGCAAACTTGGCAAACTCAGAGGGCTGAATGGAGAAGCCACCCAACACAAACCACGACTTGTTTCCCTTTACCTCCGTGCCTATAAAGAAAATCATGACCAGCATAATCATGACCAGCCCATAGATAAAGTAGGCAAACGTGGTGTAGAACTTATTATCGATAATAACAATGAGCACCGCCAGCACCAAGGCTACCATTAGCCACACAATCTGCTTGCCATGGCTGGTGCCCAAATCGAACATACTGGTGTGCAGCCCGTCAAAATCGGCGGCATATACCGATAGCCAGCCGATGAGCACCAGCAGCATGTAGAGCAATACGCTCAACCAATCCATATCGGCCCAAACACTACGGCGTCTCATTGCTTTTTATAACTGGGGTGTAAATCAAATTGGTTTCCATCATCCGCTTTTCCAAAGGCTTTCGGGCCGTGGCAATAGTATCGTTCAAATATTTCTCCATTATAAGGCTGGCAATAGGTGCCGCATAGGTGGCCCCAAAGCCAGAGTTCTCCACAAACACCGTTACCACTATTTTAGGGTTGGTTTTTGGGGCGAAAGATATAAATGCAGAGTGGTCTTTGCCATGCGGGTTTTCTACCGTGCCCGTTTTGCCACACACTTCGTATCCCGTAATTTTCGCAATGCGGCCCGTGCCTTGCTCCACGGTTTGGTACAAGCCCTCCACCACCACGTCGAAATAGCGTTGCTCTACTTTGGTTTGGTTCTTTTGCGAGTAACGGTCGAGGTAATTGGTAGTATCGCCTTCTATCACCTTCACAAAGTGCGGCGTATAGTAGTAGCCCCGGTTGGCGATGGCACACGTCATGTTGGCCATTTGCAGCGGGGTAAGGCCCAGTTCGCCTTGCCCGATGGCCAAGGAAATAATGGTGGACGATTTCCAGCTTCCTTTCGAGTACACCTTGTTGTAATACTTGGGCGTGGGTACGTGGCCCGTGTGCTCGCCAGGGATATCCACTCCTAGTTTGCTGCCAAGGCCAAAACTATAAAGGTAGTTATCCCACATAGTCAACGCCTCGTCGCTGTTCTTAAACTTGCCTTGATCTATCACGTTTTTGAAAACGTAGCAAAAGTAAGCATTGCAGGAGTATTGGATGGCCGCGCTCAAACCGCTCAACGGCGGGTGCGCATGGCAGCCCACCGTGTGGGAACCCAAGCGGTAACCTCCAAAGCACGGATATACGTCCTCTACATGCAAACTGCCCTCTTGCAGGCCCACCAAGGCCATCAACGATTTAAAAGTAGACCCCGGCGGGTACGAACCGCCCGAAATAGCCCTGTTGAACAATGGTTTAAGGGTGTCTTTTTGCAACATTACATAGTTGTTGCCCCGTTGCCTGCCCGTGAGCAGGTTAGGGTTGTAGCTCGGGCTGCTTATCAAGGCCAAAATTTCGCCGGTGGAGGGCTCAATGGCCACGATGCAACCCTTCTTGCCCTGCATTAGTTGCTCGCCATAGGCTTGCAAGTCAATATCCAGCGTAATGGTGAGGTTGTTGCCCGATACGGCCGCAGTATCATACAGTCCATCCTGAAACGAGCCCTGCTCCCGGTTGAATTTGTCCACCAACACCAAGCGGCTGCCTTTGTGGCCCCTCAAAAATGGTTCGTAGGTTGCTTCCAGCCCGCTTACGCCGATGTAATCGCCGGGGGTGTAATACCGCTGCTTTTCCAATAGCTTCGGGCTTATTTCGCCCGTGTAGCCCAACACGTGCGCTGCGGCAGAGTGAGGGTATTTGCGCACCAACCTAATATCGCCATAAAAACCGGGGAACATATACAGATGCTCTTGGAAGGAAGCATACTGCTCTACGGAAATGTTCTTCAAGAACGACGAAGGCACGTAACTGGAGTAGCGTTTGGCTTTGGCCAATTGTTCCCTGAAATAAGAAATGTCGATATCCAGCAACCCACAAAAAAGCATGGTATCCAGCTCCTTTACTTGGCGGGGGATAACAAAGATTTCATACGTGGCGTCGTTTTCCACTACCAAAGTGCCCTTGCGGTCGAAAACCAAACCGCGGTTGGGGTATACCGTTACGTTGCGTATCACGTTTTGATTGGCCAACGCCTCGTAACGGTCGTCAATCATTTGGATATAAAACAGCTTTATTCCGAAAATGAGGAACACGGAGCCAAAGATGGCCAAGATTACAAACCGCCTGTTTTTAAAAATATCCATAACCCAATCCCCGCGCTAAGAGCGTTTTCTTTCCCTTGAGAAAAGATATGCCAACAGTATTATCAAAATGGTGGACACAATGGAGCTCAACAAGGTTTTGCCCACTGTTGAGAACATTGCGGAGAGCGAAAAAACTTCCAAAAAGAAATAAAAAAAGTGGTGCAGGAATACGAGCACGAAAGCATACAGCGCAAACCAGCTGAACCCGAAAGTGCGGATGTTGGGCCTGTCTTCGGTTTCGTAGCCACCTTTGGGCGTAATCACGTTTATCCAGTACGGGCGCACAAAAGCCAATAGCGTTAGCGATGCGGCATGTATGCTGGCCGTATTGGTAAAAGCATCCACCAACAACCCCGCCAAAAAAGCCAACACCATGAGCAGCCAGTGCTGTATGCGGAAAGGCAACATCAGCACAAAAAACGGGTAGATGTACGGGTTGATGTAATAGCTCAAATCCAAGTTCTTCAGCACCAAGACCTGGAACAGCACCAGCCCCACGTAGCCGATAATGTAAAAGAATATGTTGATGCCTACACTCATCGTTTGTTTTCCAGTTGGCGCTGTTCTTTACTGAAAAGATAATTCACCACGTACACATAATCCAACGTTTCAAACGTAGTGGATAGTTTTATGGTGATTTCATAAAAATTGCTGCCAGAAGGTATCTCGAAACTCTCGATATTGCCCACCATGATGTTTTCCGGAAAAATAGAAGAGTAACCGCTGGTCACTATCGTATCGCCCGGCTCTATCTTCACGTGTTTCGGCACGTTCTTTACCAAGGCATACCGGCTATCTCCACCCGGCCATGAAAGGCTGCCCGAATAGTTAAGCCCTTTGATTTTAACGCTCACCTTGCTGTCTTTATGCAATACGGACATGATGGTGGCAAAATTCTCCGAAACATCCATTACAATGCCCACAATGCCGTTGCTTACCACCACGCCCATATTGGGCTTTACGCCGTGCTTGCTACCGCGATTGATTACCAAATAATTGCTGGCCCCTTGGGTAGAGTTGCTGATGACCTTTGCCGAGAAAAACTGGTACGCTTGCACCATGTTCACGTCGCAAGCTACATCTTTCTTCACCTCCGTATCCCAATATGAGCCCATCAACTGGCTGCGCAGCAAGGCATTCTCACGGCTTAGGCTGTCGTTTACCTTGGCCAGGTTCAAGTAATCCGTAAACTCACTGTAACTGCTGTAAACGTTGCCGGAAAAGTTGTTGGCCGCACTTACAAACGAAACCTTATGGTAGTAGTTGAGCTGGAAAATAAATACAAAGCAAATCACCTCCAGAGCCAAAAAGATGAAAAACGAATTGTACCGTACAAAAAAAGCTAATAGGTTACGCATTCATCCGGCCTCCAGATTTTTATCATCAGCCCATCAAGAACGAGAACTTGCCAATATTCTTCAACGCCTTGCCAGTACCACGCACCACGGCCCTTAGCGGGTCTTCGGCTACATGCACGGGCAGCTTGGTTTTTTGGCTCAAACGCTTGTCCAAACCACGAATCAACGCACCGCCACCGGTAAGGTACAGGCCGGTTTTGTAAATATCGGCAGCCAGCTCCGGCGGAGTGGTTTCCAAACCCTTCAACACAGCCTCTTCAATCTTCGAGATGGATTTATCAATGGCGTGGGCAATTTCGGAATAAGACACCATGATTTGCTTCGGGATGCCCGTCATCAAGTCGCGGCCGTTCACGGCAAAATCATCTGGCGGGTTATCCAGTTCGGTAAGGGCGGAGCCTACGTGTATTTTGATGTTCTCGGCTGTGCGTTCGCCAATCATCATGTTATGTTGGCGGCGCATAAAGTCGATGATATCCAACGTAAACTCATCGCCCGCCACGCGGATGGACTGGTCGCACACGATACCCGAAAGGGCGATAACGGCAATTTCGGTAGTGCCGCCGCCTATATCGATAATCATGTTGCCCACCGGCTCTTCCACGTCGATGCCGATACCGATGGCGGCTGCCATGGGTTCGTAAATCAGCCACACTTCGCGGGCACCGGCCTGTTCGGCAGAGTCTTTTACGGCGCGCTTTTCCACCTCTGTAATGCCGGAAGGGATGCAGATAACCATGGTATAAGACGGGCTAAAGAGCGGCTTGCTCTTGTAAATCATCTTAATCATCTCGCGGATCATGTTTTCCGCGGCATTGAAATCTGCAATTACACCGTCCTTAAGCGGGCGCACGGTTTTGATGTTCTCGTGGGTCTTTTCGTGCATCTGCATAGCCCTTTTGCCCACGGCTATCACTTTATTAGTGCTACGGTCGATGGCCACGATGGATGGCTCGTCCACCACCACCTTGTTGTCGTGTATGATGAGCGTATTGGCCGTACCGAGGTCAATCGCTATCTCTTGGTTAAAAAAATTGAACAGTGCCATATCTATGTTTCGTTACAGTTGGAGGGTTTTGCCCTTCCGACTGGTTGGTTTGTCAGTGTTTAAAGTGCCTAGTGCCTGTGGTCACCATCGCTAGGCCGTGCTGGTTACAGTAATCAATTGAGTCTTGGTCTTTGATGGAGCCACCGGGCTGTACCACGGCCTCGATGCCCGCTTTGTGCGCAATCTCCACGCAATCGGGGAAGGGGAAGAAAGCGTCGCTGGCCATTACAGTGCCGGTCACATCAAAGCCGAATTTACGGGCTTTGGCTATCGCTTGCTCCAAAGCATCCACGCGGCTGGTCTGGCCGCAGCCCATACCGATAAGCTGGCCGCCACGGGCCAGCACTATGGTATTGGATTTTAGGTGCTTCACAATTTTATTGGCAAAAAGTAAATCCTGTACTTGTTGTTCGGTAGGTGTTGCGGTCGTTACCGGCTTTAGGTCGGTAGCGGTTTCGGTTTTCCAATCCGGGTCTTGCTCAATCACACCATTCAGCAGGTTTTTGAACTGCTTGCCCGGTTTCAGGGCCTGCTTCTGGCGAATAAGGATGCGGTTCTTTTTCGAGGCGAAAACTTGGATGGCCTCTTGGTCGAAATCAGGGGCAATCAATACCTCGAAGAAAATTTCGTTGATGGCCTCCGCCGTGGCTTTGTCGATTTTGGTATTGGTGGCCAAAATGCCCCCGAATGCCGAAACGGAATCGCCTGCCAAAGCGGCTTTCCAAGCCTCCAAAACAGTAGGGCGGGTGGCCACGCCACAGGCGTTGGTGTGCTTGATTACCACAAAGGTTGGTTCGGTAAATTCGGCCACGAGGTTTACGGCAGCATCCACATCTACCAAGTTGTTGTAGCTTAATTCTTTACCTCCCAGCACGTCGAACACATCAGCCAACTCGCCGAAGAACTTGGCCTGTTGGTGCGGGTTTTCGCCATAGCGCAGGGTTTTGCCGCCGCTGTGGCTTTGGCGGAACCCCTCGATTCCTTGGCCTTCGGCCAAATATTTGAAAATCTGGGTATCGTAGTGGCTGCACGTATCGAAAGCACGAGCGGCGAACAGGCGGCGGTCTTCTTGGGTGGTGAAGCCTTGCTTGTCTTGAAGCAACTGCAATAGCTCGCCATAATAATTACGGGCGGCCACTATCAGCACGTCGTTATAGTTTTTGGCCGCGGCACGGATAAGCGATACGCCGCCGATGTCGATTTTCTCGATGATTTCTTCCTCGTCGTCGGTTTTAGCAAGGGTTTCCTCGAAAGGGTAAAGATCCACGATTACCAAGTCGATTTCGGGTATTTCGTAGGTCTCCAACTGGGCCACATCGCTCTGGTTTTCCCTGCGGGCAAGGATGCCGCCGAATACCTTGGGGTGAAGCGTTTTTACCCTGCCGCCAAGGATGGACGGATAAGAAGTCAAACTCTCTACGGAGGTAACGGGCAGGTCTT
>CAYYZT010000046.1:0-7045 GCA_964476015.1 uncultured Chitinophaga sp. | reverse complement strand
AATAAAAGCCTGTGTGCCGCCAGTGGAATACATCTTGACACCCAAACGGTTCAATTCGTGTACCAACGGGGCCAGTTCATCTTTATAAAATACCGATATGAGGGCGGATTTAATCTTCTTCACAGCCAAAAAAATACGGGGTTAGCGGGGTGGTAACTTGGATACTGCAAAAGTATCAAAACCAACCCACACAAACTACGAACAAAAATGCTTTTTATTGCCCTGAACGGGAATTGTTTCAACAGGTTTTTGATGGGGTGTGGATAATGCGGCAAACGCTTCCTTAATAAAGCTTTTTTAAGCCTTTTATCAATAAAGAAAACCAAACAACCACAGCGGAATTTTTGTACCGAATCCCACCTCTATGTCGTCCGCTACCACATACGCTTGTTTAGCGGTTTTTACTTGCTTCGCAGATTTGCTTTTACCACCTACCTCCAAGGTATATTGGCCGTCAACCAAAAAATCGCCATTCTTGGGCAGGGTAACTTCATTACCAGCATTTTGCAACTGGTTTAGCAAAAAGGTTTCGCGCAAATTGCCCTTGTCCGGTTCGTGCCGCAATGCGTAACTGATGTTAGAGTTCTCTAAATAAATCTTATCTGGTTTCTGTAGGGTAGAAATGCCCTTCCCTTCAGCAGAGATAAAATTGAGCAGCTTAGCGTTTTGGAGATGTTGCAAGTATAGATATACATAATCACGGCTCAAGCCCAATTTCTGGGCAATGGCAGAAATATTCGGTTGGAACGGTGCCGATTCAGCGATAACCCCCAGCAATTTTTTAAGCTTGATGATACTTGCTGCCGAATAGCCCTCTATAGGAGCCAAATCGGCCTCTATGATAGCGTTGATGGTTTGGTTGATTTTGATGTAATACTCCGTTTTGCCCGATTCTAAAGAGTATGGATAATAACCGCTTTCCAAGTACTCTTTAAACAAGACAAGTGGCCTTATATCCGTAGCAATAAGATTCGCAAGGGTTTCATGCTCTTTTATTAGGCCATCCAATGCAATGCGCCCATAATGGTATTTGTGCTTCAAGGCGAGGTACTCCCTAAAAGACATTCCCGGAAGATTGTAGGTAATCAACCTACGGCTCAAATCCGCCTCGCCCCGATAAATATCCAATGCCGACGATGCCGAAATAACCAAGCGAAGCTTTGGGTTGCCATCGTAAATAGTCTTCAGCTCCCTTGCCCACTGCGGATATTTGTGTACCTCATCAATATATAGCCATTTACCACCCATTGCGGCAAATTGCTCCGCGAGTTCCAACAACGTGTTACTATAAAACCACGGATGATCGGCCGTAACATATAGGGCCTCTTTTGGATTGCCCAAGCCGAACTTAATGTGCTGCAACAACATTGTAGTTTTCCCCGTACCGCGCGGTCCTTTTACTGCAATCATTCTTTGATTCCAGTTTATTTGGCCATACAGAAAACGATAAAACTTATCGTCCACATGGCGCAGCAGTCCTCGGTGGTAATCGAACAAAACTTCCATTTTGTCTTTTTCTTTCGACAAATCTACTTATATTTTGTCGACAAAAAAAGTCAAATGCTATTTTTTGCGTGTCTTTAGTAGTTCCGTCAGCACTTTAGGATAGTGCTCATGCTCCAACGCCTGTACTTTTTTACGGATATCGTCAGCGGTATCTTCAGGAGCAATGGGGCATTGGGCTTGGAAGATAATCTCGCCTTCGTCAAAATGTTCGTTTACGTAGTGGATGGTAATGCCGCTTTCGGCCTCGCCGGCGGCTTTTACGGCCTCGTGTACTTTGGTGCCGTACATGCCCTTGCCGCCATATTTGGGCAGCAATGCGGGGTGGATGTTAACGATTCTATTGGGATACTTTGCTATCAAAAAAGGCGGGATAAGCCATAAAAAACCCGCCAGTACCACAAAATCGATTTTATGGAATTGCAGCAGGCCCAATAGTATTTCCTCGTCCAAGTATTCCTCCTTGCCCACTATGGCATAGGGGATGCCTTCGTTTTCGGCAATTTGCAGCACCCCGGCATCGGCACGGTTGCTTACAACGAGGGCCACGCGCACGCCGTGGCCCTCCCTGAAATAGTCTATAATGGTTTGGGCGTTGCTGCCCGCCCCAGAGGCAAAAATGGCAATATTGGTCACGCTGCTAAACTTGGTTCTATTAGCCGTGTTTTTTGGAAAACTCCGTCATCACGTTTACCAGTTCCTGCACGCTCTCTTTGGAAATGGCGTTGTAGGTGCTGGCACGGAAACCGCCCACGGAGCGGTGGCCTTTCAAGCCCACGCAACCAGCAGCTTCGGCAATAGTGTTAAACTCTTTTTCCAACTCTGGCTTGGTAAGCACGAAGGTAATATTCATCAACGAGCGGTCTTCATTGGCGGCAACGCCTTTAAACAACGGCAACTCATCGATGGCTTTGTAAAGGATGGCAGCCTTCTCTTGGTTGCGCTGCTCAACAGCTTTCAAGCCTCCCTGATCCTTTATCCAACGCAGGTTTTCCATACATACATAAATGGGCAGTACGGGAGGCGTGTTGTAAAGGCTTTGGTTATCGATAAACGTTTTGTATTGGAACATGGTGGGGATGGCGCGCTTTACGGTTTGCAACCAATCCTTGCGAATCAATACCAGCGTAACACCGGCAGGGCCAAGGTTTTTTTGTGCCCCGGCATAAATCAGATGGAACTTGCTGGCATCCAGTTCGCGGCTGTAAATGTCTGACGACATATCCGCCACCAGCGGCACATCCACGTTCGGCATATCGTGTATCTGCGTGCCGAAAATGGTGTTGTTGGTGGTAATGTGGAAGTAATCCGCATCGCTGGGCACGTTGTAGCCTTTCGGTATGTGGTTGTAATTGGTGCTTTTGGAAGAGCCTACCACATCCACTTGGCCGAAAAACTTGGCCTCTTTAATGGCTTTGTCGGCCCAAGTGCCGGTATCCAGATAAGCGGCCTTATTGTTCAAAAAGTTATAAGGTATCAAGGCAAACTGGGTGCTGGCACCGCCCGTCATAAACAGGGCTTCGTAGTCGTCGCCCAAGCCATAGGTTTCCAGGGCCAGCTTTCGGGCTTCTTCTATTACGGCGTCGAAATCGCCGCCGCGGTGGCTCACTTCCAGCAACGAAAGGCCGGAGCCGTTGAAATCCTTAACTGCTTGGGCAGTCTTATCAATCACGCTTTGGGGCAAAATGGCTGGGCCAGCGGTAAAATTGTGTTTCATAGTGTATAGCGGTTTTTGTGATTCAACGGGCAATAAATTCCGTTGGTCGGCAAATTCGCCCCAAAGCTAAAGATTTCCCAACAAAATCGTCTTTTCACAGTATAAGCAATCTGCATGCTACCTTGCCACATTATTAAAATTTGGGATTTTTTGGCCGAAAAAATGGTTTTTAGCCGTTCGATTGCTATTTTCGGTCAACTTGTATTGTGGTAACGAATTCTATGTAGACGAGATGAAAGCACCCGAGATACCGGTAAACGAACACGAAAGGCTATTTGAACTGCACAGCTACTCTTTGCTGGACACCATGCCCGAGGAGGACTACGGGAACATTACCGAGTTGGCCTCCCATATTTGCCAAACCCCCATTTCGCTGATAACGCTGGTGGACCATAACCGACAATGGTTTAAATCCGCCTACGGCATTGATGCCAGCGAAACCCCTCGGGAACATTCTTTTTGTGCCCATGCCATCAATGCCCCTTACGACATTTTAGAGGTGCCCGATTCCAGACAAGATGCACGGTTCCACGACAATCCATTTGTACTGGACGAGCCCAAAATAGTTTTTTATGCTGGCGTGCCCCTCGTAACCAAGGGCGGCTTTGCGCTAGGCACGCTTTGCGTAGCCGATAGCAAACCCCACGAGCTAACCCCAGAGCAACGAAACGCCCTTAAAGCACTCTCCAACAACGTAGTAAAATTGTTCGAGTTGCGGAAAAACAAGATGGAGCTGGAGCGGGTGCGGAAAGAGTTGGAAAAGAAAAACAAGGACCTCGCCCGTTTTGCGAGCATCGCCGCCCACGACTTGAAGACCCCGTTGGCCAATATTTCGAGCATAGTAAACCTGTTGGAAGAGGTACACTGCGATAATCTGGATGTTGATGGCAAGGATTTGGTACGCCTGTTGGACGACTCGTCGCAGCAACTGCGCGATTTAATCGATGGTATTTTGAGCCAAACCCACAGCGATTTGCTGCTCGACTTTAACAAAGAAGAAATCATTTTGCCGCAATTCTTTAAAAACGTGGTAAGTCTGGTGGATCACCGGGCGCATTTTAAGGTAGAATACCCCACACAAAGCCAAACTTTACGGGCAAACAAACATGCATTGAAGCAGATTCTGTTGAATTTAATCAGCAACGGAATCAAGTATAACTTCAAGGACGACAAGAAAATAATGCTGGATTTTGAGGAAGTGGGCAACCACTACCAATTCTCCGTAACCGACAATGGCAACGGCATTGCGCCCGAAGACCAACAGCGCATATTCAATCTTTTTGAGCGCGTTGGCAACAACAAAATAGAAAACGGGCATGGTATTGGCTTAAATACCGTGAAAACGCTGGTGGAAAGCCTGGGCGGGGAAATCATTTTGCAGTCTGTAGTAGATGTAGGCACCAAAATTTCCTTTACGATGCCCAAGTAGTCCGTTGGCAAATGCTTCATAGGCCAAAACCGTTTGCCATGAAAAACATTGCCCTTATCCTCGCCCTATACCTTATTGGCAGCCTGCCCTTGATGGCGCAAAAATATCCGCTGGAAAACTCGGCCCACGTAAGCCAATTGGTTACCAACCCCGATTTGGCCCAGCTAAAACTGATGATTTTTGATGACTCCTACGTGTACGCGGATAGGTTCGTGTACTTTGCCGTAGTGCTGGGGTTGGCCAAAGACAAAGTGCCCGTGGCTATAGCCAAGAGCGTGGCCGAAGAATCGGTCGGCAATAATTTTGCGGATAAATGCCAAGCATGCGAGGCCACCCGTAAAGCTTTTCTGGATTACAGCACCTATGGCGCAGCCTACGACTCGAAGAAAAACCCTTATCCTAACTTGGCCTCAGATAAAGCGAACCTCAGGCATACCGCCCTTAAAAGCTTGGTTGATAAGTACACATCCGCATTTACCACCCTGCTCGATTTAAGCACCATATAGCAGGAACGCCTGCAAAATGCCTTGGGCAACATGCGCAAGCAAGGTATGAATGGCTCAGGTAGCGGCTTCGGCAGCAAGGCATGCCCATCTTGCGATGGCGCTACGCATGCTTACTAAAAAGAAGCCATGCTACTTTTCTACATACAATATCCGTTGGGTGTAGTTGCCGTCCTGCGTTTTTACTTGCAATATGTAGCTGCCTGTGGCCAAGCCATATTTGCTGGCATCCAGCTTAAACTCGTGTTCGCCGGGGGTTTGTTTTACATTGGTTTGCAACCGCCACACGTGCCCCTTTAGGTCGTACAGCTCAATGGAAACCGCCGAAGTATGGGCGAGATAATAGGATATATTGGTTTTGCCCGTAAAAGGATTGGGAAACACTTTGATGTCGCGAACGGGACTGGTAGGGTCTGGCGAAAGATTGGTAGTGGTATCTACCTTAAGGATGGTAAAGCTATCCAACACTTGCCCATCAGCACGCAGAAAATGGGCATCCAAACGATTGCCGTTCACATCGATTATAAAGGAGCCGATGGTAGTATCGCCCCCTGCCGAGTAGCACATTACCGGGTGGTTGAGGTCGGCATCGGTTTTTTTGCTGGCCGAACAGCCTACAATGGTGTAGATAGTGCCTTTGTTGGCATCGTTACCGAAAAGATACTTTACATACGGCTCGCCAATTTGGTCGTGTCCGCAACGGGAGTTTACTAAGTGTACCAAAGGGTCCCAAGAAGACGAAGAACCATAATGGCCCTTAACCGGGAAAGAGCGCTCATAAACGTGGCTGTGGCCGTTTATCACCAAATCCACCCCATACTCTTCCAATACAGGAATATAGTTTTCCCGCATGGCCTTCATATATATCTCCCAAAAATCGTCGGAGTCGTGCGAGCCTTTGGAATAAGGGGGCTGGTGGAAATAAACGATTACCCACGGTTGTTGGTTGGCCTCCAAATCGTCGCGCAACCATTCCAACATAGGCGAGGTGGTAAAGCTGCCCAGTGGATTCACGCCAATCCAGTCATTAGAAGAAGATACCGCGGAACCCAGCTCGCTGTTGAGCGAAATGAAGTGCACGTTGCCATAATCATAAGAGTAGTACAGCTCGTGGCCCGATGCCAAACCGCCCGCCTCGCCCTGTGTGGGCACATTGATAATGTCATAGTATGGCCCCGTATGGTTCGGAGGATGTATGCTGGCGTTGGGCGGGGCTATGGTGTTGTAATCGTGGTTGCCGGGGCAGGGCATAAACGGCATATACCTAAAAAGACTGTCGTAGCCATAGTTTGAATCGAATACCTTAGCTTGGTATTCGGCATCGGTACCGTTATCGTAGGCATTGTCGCCCAACCACAGCCACACATCCGTATGCTTGCCCTGCGAGTGGTTGATAAACGATTGGCGCACTTGTATCTGCTCATTGTTTGCCTTGCCAAAATCGCCGATGGCCCATATGCGAATAGGCTGTACAGTGCCAGGCACGGGGCTGGTTTTAAAATGGTGATGGTTATCGCCCCCGGCCAATACCGCGTTGCCATTGCCCACGGAGTAGTAGTAGGTTGTAAAGGGCTGCAAGCCCGTAATTTTTACTTCATGATCGGTTTTTGGCGAAGATCCATTAACCTCCTCCGTAAGGTTGTTAGGGTCCGTGCCATACTTTACCTTGCCTGTACTTGTGGCATCGGTACGCCACCTTACAATAATGCTATTGCTGGTAGGCAGTTGCAGGTATGGCCCACGTACGAGGCTCTGCGCTGGCAAATCAGCTAAAAACAACAAAGCAACAACTAGCAAGAGCAGGTAACGGGTAAACATCGGGGAGCAGGTTTTGGTAACCAGACTAAGTTACAAAAATACCCTATGAACGCGCAACAGAACGGTTTAACTATA
>CAYYZT010000045.1:0-14224 GCA_964476015.1 uncultured Chitinophaga sp. | reverse complement strand
AAAGCGGAAAACGGCAGGGCCGTTATTACCTACCGCCCTCGCCATACCAACGCCACTGTTAGCTTTGAGGCCGATTTGATAGTGAATTGCACCGGCCCCGTGGCCGACTTGGCCCGTAGCGGCGACCCGCTATTGGAGCAGTTGTTGAAAACGGGCTTGGCCACCGCTGGGCTGTTAAATATTGGCCTGAATACCAATGCCGTCGGCGAGTTTTTGGGTAAAGAAGGGCAAGTGCGCCATGGGTTGTTCGCCATAGGCTCTTTAAGGAAGGGCACCCTTTGGGAAACCACCGCCCTGCGCGAAATACGCGAACAGGCCGAGGCGTTGCCTAAGGCAGTGCTGGCCAAGGTTGTAGCTTAAGTTTAGCGGCTAAACAGTCTTTGATGGCTCCATAGTCCGTCGTCTGTGGTCTATAGTCCATCGACTTATTATTCCTTAGCTTTACACAAAAACCAACCGATGCGATACTGTGTGCTGTTGATGGGTATATTGTTGTCTGGCCTATGTTTGCAGGCCCAGCATAGCGATAGGAACCCTACGAATACCGATATCCCCACGGCTTTCCAGAACGTGCATGTGGAGCGTACCAAAATTACCTTCAGCAATCCTGATTTCGATATTCCCAGCAGTGGGGGGCACCTGCAAGGGGTGCAGTATTACAACAACGGCACCACGGAGTATGTAGTAGTGAGCGGCAGTAGCGATAGCGTGGCCTACTATGCCATGATTGATATTGCCGCCCAAAAAGTGGTTCGCTATAAAGAGCTGATGTACAAGCCTTTCGACCATGCCGGGGGCATACAGGTTATCGGCGATTTTTTGGTAGTGGGCGTGGAGGATGATTTTCAGAAAAACACCTCCAAAATCCTGTTTTTTGACATCTCCAAACCCGGCACTAGCGATGAGGCCCCGGTAATGACCATCGACCGCAGCGGCGAGTTCAAAACCAAAACGGCAGGGGCCGTGGGCATCACCCATTTCGACACGCAGCATCTGCTGGCAGTTGCTACGTGGGATGCCAATACCATCGACTTTTATTGGAGCAACGCCAAGCCGCTTAACGACCCGGCATGCAGGTTCGAGCTGATACAAACCTGGGTGCCCACCAAGGGCGAAAAGGAAGAGTGGGTGGATAAATGGTGGCGCACGTACCAGTGCATCAACCTGTTTACGGGTGCCGATGGCAAGATGTATATGTTTGGCTTCTATAAGAACAAGGATGGCAATTTTGCCGATTTGTTCGAGGTTTCTTTTAACAGCGAAACCAAGAAGTTTACGCTTAAAAAGACCGCCAACAAACAGTTCTACGTGGCCGATGGCAACCATTTTCGCAATGGGGGAGGGGTAAGGCTGGTGGGGCCAGACGAGCTGCACGTCTACGCCATCCCCACCAATATCAAAAAGAAAAAAACGGTGATTGATTGGTATAAAAAGCGATAGCCCGGATGGCGCAAATCACCATAGTACCTTACAACCCTGCTTGGCCCGAGCTGTTTATGGCCATAGCACAGCCCATTCGGCAAGGTATGGGCAACAATGCCTTGGCCATACACCATATAGGCTCCACCAGCGTGCCGGGCTTGGCTGCGAAAGATATTGTGGATATACAGGTTACGGTAAAGGAACTGGATAAAGCCGTGGTGTCCATACTGGAACAATTGGGTTTTGTGTTCTTGGAGCACATTACGGGCGACCATCGGCCGCCGGGGAGGAATGAAATACCCGAAGCGGAACTCACCAAATTATTCTTTACCAAACGTACTGAGCCGAGGGCTAATCTGCATATACGAGTAGCGGGCACCTTCAACCAAAACTATCCGCTGCTGTGCCGCGATTATCTTCGGGCGACCCCCTTTGCGGCACAGGCTTATATGGTAGTGAAGCAACAACTGGCCAAGTATTTCCCTCACGATATGGATGCCTATTACGATATTAAAGACCCTGTTTTTGATATACTGATGGAGGGAGCTTACTTATGGGCCAAAGAAACGGGCTGGCGGCAACCGTTGGGTGATATGTAAAGCTGCTTACTTAAGTTGCACCGCCGTAGCGTTCGGACGGCTGGTTGGGACAGAGCTTGTAGGGATGCCTCAAAAATTTTAGCCCAGACAGAATAGGCCGTCAGACCGCTTGCTCAGCAACCTTAACGTTAGGACGGCTGGTTGGGACAGAGCCTGTAAGGATGCCTCAAGATTTAGCCCAGACAAGCTAGGCCGTTCCTTCCTCGGGATGATAACGTTCTGGTCTATCGAACGTAAACTATATACTACATATACCCTAAGACTTCATCGCAATCAATTCCTCAACGGTTTTTGCTTCTTTAATCTTTCTTATCCATTCTATGCAAGACGGCTCATCTTTTATCGCCAGTCCATCAATTTTGTGGAGCATGAAACTTCTAAGCTCTTCTACTGTCATCCGTTTTCCGGTAGCCATAAGCACAACCTTGCCTTTAGCGGTAAAAGGCAAAAACCTCTTTAAGCTGGTACTGTCTTCCTTGCCAATAACTTTGTAAATGTCTCCCTTGCAATCAATTAGCTCATGATGCATATAAGCACGTTGAAAGAGTACGCGGCTGGATAAGTATAATACGTCATCACATATTAAAACTGAATCCAAATTCTCATCCCAATTATCAATGGTTAAATCAATGCACGGATATACAGGTGTTTGCACCTTCTCCTTATAAATGTTTTTATTCTTGCCCATATCGTCTCCCAATACTCAAGTTCAGCGCATCAATGCCAGAAGGTCCCTCGTTCCTCGGGATGACAACTAATTTTCTGTGGTCCATCGACCGTGGACCATGGACTAAACGTACTCAAACGTCACTTTCTGCTTAATATCCGGGTGCAAGCTTTTGGCCACGGGGCAGGTGAGCGCAACGTTTTCCAGTTTTTTGCGTTCTATATCCGTAAGGGTGCCGCCGGGTATGTACATGCGGATGCGTACCTCGCCGATACGGCGCGGCTCGTTGGCCATTATCTTGGTGGCCTCCACACGGGTGCCATCCATGTTGAGGCCGTTTTTATCGGCAAAGATGCCCATAACGGTGAGCATGCAACTGCCGAGGGCGGAGGCTACCAAATCGGTAGGCGAAAATGCCTCGCCCTTTCCGTGGTTATCGGTGGGCGCATCGGTAATTATTTCGTTGCCCGAAGCAACGTGTACGGCGCGGGTGCGCAACTGGCCTTGGTAAATTATTTCTGCGGTCATGGCTTTGTGAGCGGAATTTTGATAAATTTATAAAACTATTTGCACCGAAGGGATGTATATGCACATGATGCGGTATGTTTTGATTACGATGTTGCTGCTGGTTTCCCTCAGCCCCGCTGCTTTTGCGCAACAGCGCAAGATTAAGAAGGAAATCGAGAAGAAGGGCATCATATACAGGAGCGAGGTTACTTTCGGCGCCAAGCTGTTGAGCAACGGCTGGGGCCTGTATATGAACAAGGGCAAGATACTGAACATTTACAAAACCCGGTTGTGGTTTGTGGAGATTGCCGACATCAAGCACCCGAAGGAAAAAAAGCAGGCTGCCGACTTCAACCTCGCGCTTTCTGGTTACGATTCGCCACGCGATTTCTATTATGGCAAGCAGAACGAGTTTTTTACCCTCCGGGCCGCTTTTGGCTATAAAAAAAACATTGCCGAAAAGGCTAGAAAGAACGGTGTAAACGTAGCCTTTACCTATATGGGCGGCGTATCGCTGGGGTTTCTAAAGCCTTACTACCTGCAACTCGCCTATATCAATTTTATAAACGACAGCACGCTTACATTGGAAGTGCGCGACGAAAAGTATAACCCTAGCCTTGAAAATGGCAATGCACAGACTTTTCTTAGCTGGTACAACATTATTGGGGCGGGCAAATATGGCAAGGGTTTTAAGGAAATACGCCCCGTGCCCGGTGCTTTCGTAAAACTGGGCATGAACTTCGAATGGGGTGCCCGCGACGGCTTTATTACCGCCTTGGAAGCCGGTGTGGCCGCCGATGTATATTATCGCAACATCCCCATTATGATCAACCAACCCCAACGCCCTTTCTTCCTAGCGGCGTATATTAGTTTTGAGCTGGGGAAGAGGTGGTAATTCGGACGACGGACGATAGACGACGGACCACAGTAGAAAGCATAAAAAATCCTGTCATTGGTATACACTGCCCGTAACTCATATGCACCGCAACGGTGCCAGCAGGTACTTACAGGATGACTACGTTTTTTGTAGGCCATCCCGAGGAATGGCACTAAACTGGATGATTGATGTATTGCAATTATATCGATTGTCGGACAGCGGCCTGACGGCTTCTTCCGTTTGGGCAAAATCTTAAAGGTATACAGCAAACATGGTCCATCCTGCCGTCCGAACGCTACCGTGCCGCGGCTCAAAAGAGGCAAACACCTTCAACACCGTTATAGCGGTCTGACGACTGATTGAACCGAGGCTATTCTTCATTTCGAATCTCTTGCCCATCCTAACGTGGTCGTCGGACCGCAGTACGTTATGGTTTCTTCGGATCTACCGGGATGTTATCCGGTACTACGGATTCGATAACGTATTTCTCGGAGAGGATTTTGAACGTGGTGCGGCGGTTTAGCTGGTGCTCTTCTTCGGTGCAATCCACGCCGTCAGCGCATTTGTTTACTAGCGAGGTTTCGCCGTAGCCCACCGCTTTTAGGCGTTGTATGGGGATGCCTTTGCTTACCAAGTACTTTACTACCGAAGCCGCACGGCCTTGCGAGAGGGTGAGGTTGTATTCGTTTTTGCCGCGCGAGTCGGTATGCGAACCTATTTCCACCACAATGGTCGGGTTTTCGGCAAAGAGAGCGTACAACGTATCCAGGGCAGGGTAGGAGTCGGCCCTTAGGGCGGTGCTGTCATAGTCGTAATAAATGTTCTCGATTTTGATTTGCACGTCCTCGAAAATGCGTTCCACTATCAGGCGCACTTTTACGGGTATGGTGATGTTGTTTAGATCTCGCAAGCCTTTGGTAGATGTTCGGGCAGATTGTTTCAAAAAGCCGTCTTTTTCGCCGCTTACGTAGTAGTCGCTGTCTTTCTCCAAATCGTGCCCGAAGCGGCCATACTTATCCGACTTAAGGTTGGCAATTACCGGGAAGCCCGGGCCGTATTTTTTGAGCGTTATGTTGGCAGCTTCCACGGGCAAAAAGTCAATAACCTTACTGTTCGGGTCTTTCGGGTCGGCGAAGATTTTCTCCAGTATTACCCCTTCCAGCACAAACAGGTTCTCGTTGCTCAGTTGGAAGGCGTAAATATCGTCTTTGCCGGCACCACCGGGGCGGTTGCTGCTAAAGTAGCCGCTCATGCGCACCGGGTCGTTGGCGTTTTTTGGTTTGGCCTTGGTGAGCCAAAGGCCGTAATCGTCAGCCCCGGAATTGATGGGCAGTTTCAGGTTTTCGGGCTTGCTCCATACGCCGCCGTTGGCCGGGGCGGAGAAAATGTCCAACCCACCGAGGCCGTCGTGGCCATCGCTGCTGAAATAGAGTGTGCCGTTCTCATCCACAAACGGGAACACTTCGTTGCCTGCGGTATTGATGTCGGCCCCAAGGCTTTTTGGGGGGCTCCAATTGCCGCCCTGCATGTAGATAATATAAAGGTCTTTGCCACCATAGCCGCCCGGTGCTTCGGCAGCGAAAATAAGATACTTGCCATCGCGGCTAAGGAAAGGGTGCCCCACGTTGAAGGTGTCGTTTTCAAAGAGGGCCAGTTTTTGTGGTTCGCTCCAACCACCGAGCGATTGCTGGCGGCTAAAATAGATGGCGCAGTAGTCGTCAGCCCCCTTGCCTTGCGAACCGCAGCGGGTAAAGTACACTTCCGTTACATCTTTGTTAAAGGTGGGCGTGCCCTCGTTAAATCCGCTGTTGAGTTCTTTGGCGAAGTTTACCACGCCGCTAAACCCGCCGTTGCTTTGCTTTTTGCTCAGGTATAGGTCGCTGAATTTTTCGCCCGTCCAGCCGTAGGTGTCGCTGCCGGTAGCATCCACACGGTCAGACGAAAACACCATATCGCCGTTGGGCAAGATAACGGGTGCATACTCACTGGCACTGGTGTTGATGGCGGTGAGGTTTTGCAGGTCGAGGTTGGTGCGCTCCTTTTCCCAGCGGATGGCCAAGTTGCAGGCTTTTATCTGGTCGAGGGCTTTTTCTTTGTTGAACGGCTCCAGGCGGGCGTAATTGGTAAACTGGTCGATGGCTTGTTTATACTTCTGGTTGGCCTTGAGGGTGAGGGCATAATTGTAGGTGGCAATGGCATCATAGCCCTGCTTTACGGCCTCGGCATACCAGCCCTCGGCATCTTTGGTGTTGCCGTTTAGCCGATAGCTTTCGGCCACGTAAAAGGCTTTCTCGCCGCGCAACAGGGGCACTTGGGCCTCTTTGTACTCGTTTTTGAGCTGTGGTATGGCCAAGGTGTAGTTCTTCTCTTGGAAAAGCGTCATGCCGCTCTTGGCGCGCCCGCTGCTGCTGCACGATGCCAAGGTGAGCAATAAAGCAAGAACCGACACAGATAAAAAAAACGTTGTTTTTCTCATGGGCACTCCAGTTACAAAACCATTGGAGAATAACGCCTTGCGGGCGATTAGTTGTTCAAAAGTAAACAATATTATGTTACTGGATAAGTTGGCCGCCCGTAATGCGTAATTGAAAACAGTCTTATAAATATAAACGGTACCTTAAAAACGGAGTACAAATCGCTAGAAATCCTTTAACTGATCATTTGTAACTTGGGATTGATTCTTGTTATCCATACGGCACTTATGGGCGGTTTTCTGAATTGAGCGGTTGTCGAAGAAAAAGAATGTTGTGTTCAATAAAAAATCGCAATTGTAACTCTTTGTGGCAGTATATTTCACAAATGCTTTTGTGCTATCAAGTTCTGAAGGATAGACATATGAGACACTCTTTTCTTTATAAGGAGTAGTTCCACATTTTTTATCTAGACTATCCCTCTCTTCATAAGCTGCTCCATATTTCAAGTCCATAGCTTCTTTAAAGTTTTCATTAACAGACATAGTACCAGTTAAAAGCTCATCATTGTAAAAAATCAACAAAACATCCTTTGTCTCTATACCAGCGATATGAATTTTTGGTAGGTACAAAACTTTAGTAAGTGGACAAGGATCTGAATAAAAGATGTTTTCATTAATATCTTTTGAATACTTTACGTCTAAAGCAATTTTATCCTTTTTCTGTAAAGCATAAAATTCTGTTTTTTTATTGGTGGTCTTTATTTCAAAACCTTGATTGCGCAACGCCGATATAATATCTTGATAAGAACTTCTCAATTGAAAAATCCCTACCCCATTACATTTACTTTGCCCTAAGCAAGGAGATATAATTGAAAAAAATAACGCAAATACTAGTAAAAATGTTTTTTCCATGGGGAGGTGTTGTTTTTGTGCAAAAGGTGCGTTTTGTAAACTAAAATTTATAGCACAACAATACTAAAACAAATTCCCATAGCAAGCAAAAAAAATCAAATTCTATTTTCGCGAAGACATTCTTGTGGTATATATTAGCGTAAAACTACTCTATGCGCGCTTTTTATACTGTCCTATTTCTAGTTTTTGCCTATAACTTGGCGCAAGCCCAAACCTATGTTTACTCCAGCGAGCGCGAATACTGCGCCTACAACCCGCGCACCGACGAGTTTGACAAATGCGAGAGCTGGGAAGACCACACCCTGTTCGTTATCGATTCGCGGGAGACAAAGTTTGAGCATTATACCGACGATGTAAACTCCACCTACTATATCGATAGCAAAGAATGGAACGAGGATATGGGGCTAAACCTGTGGCACGCCACCAGCAACGCCGGAAACAAATATACCTACGTGGTGAATTTGAAAAACAACGCCATTGCCGTGCTGCACGACGATGGCGACGATAGCTTTATCGTTACCTTCACTATTAAGAAATACTGGAAAAAGTAGATTGGGATTTGTTGGATTAACGGATTATAGGATTGAGTTATCTTCTCACAGCACATACGTCCTGCAATTTAACCCGTAACCCCCAATCCCCTGTCACGCTGAGCGTAGTCGAAGTGCGTAACCCACAACTAAAGTATCTCCAGCACGGTTTGCTTTTGGTCGCGGAAGGTGAAAGTTTCGCCCTTCTTTTTGCCGTCCATGGCTTGGTAAAGAGGCGAATCGGTGGAGATGGTGAAAAACGTTTTGCCTTCCACTATTATCTTGCCGATGCTCACGCCTACCAACACATTGGTTTTGTCGGTCATTACCAGCGCGCCGTGCTTTACGGTGCTGTGCAGTTGGTTGGGGTCGATAAGCTTGAGGGCGGCATAAGCGGCTGTGGCTTGATCCAGTTGGCGAGAATACATATCCACGTCGTACTGCAACTGTTCGCGCATACTTTCGGATGCATCACCACTGCTGGCGCTCTTTTCCTCGTTTGCGCTTTCTTGCACCTGCTTAACGGTCTCTCTAAGCCTTTGTGTGCTTTCCTGCTGTTGTAGCAGGCATGCTTGCAATACTTGTTCTTTCAGCTTCATAGTCGGCGCAAAATTATCGAAAAATCACAGTTTGGCAGCTAAAAGCATCAATTTTTGCAATAAAAAACCCTTCCGTTTTGGGCGGAAGGGTTTGAAAGATAAAGTTCACACTTAAAGTGCTGGGGTATAATCGGTAAAATAGCGTTGGTATTGCACGCCGAAGTTGCGTACTACCCAGCCTTTTAGTTCTTCCCTATCGGTAGGGATGAGTATCCCTACGGCTTTAACCAGTTCTTTTTCAAACAGCTTGCGGTCAAAGCTTACTTTTTCCAGAATCAATTTGCAGTAGTCAAGCATTGAAGTGGCCATAGCTGACGTTTTTTTGCGGGGGTTAAAAAAATCAGTTGTTATAAAGTAACCAAAAACATTCGATAACGGCAATCCATTCATCGAATTTTACTGCACATTTAACACTGCTTAATGTAGCGTTTATTGTTCAGCGGCACTCTATAGACAAAACGTATGCCACCACGCGAAATTTTAAGGGCATGGACGTTTTAACTGTTTTTTAACAACTGCTTTTTTCGTAAAAACCGCTTACATGCGCTGCGGAACCTTGATGCCCATTAGCTTAAAGCCACTTTCCAATACCTTTGCGGTAAGCTCTGCCAGCCCTAGGCGCAAGTGCTTGGCCTCTTCGGTTTCGGCATTGGCTATGGAATGGTCAACATAAAACTTGTTGAAGGTTTTGGCCAGGTTGTAGATATAACTCGCCAATACGGACGGGTCGAAATTATGGGCAGCTTCTTGTATCACTTTCGGATATTGGTATAGCTCCACCAACACTTCCTTTTCTTGAGGTGACAGTTTGTACCGCTCTGGCAGTTCCACCGTGAAGTCGCCTACCTTGGATTTGATGGATTGGATACGGGCGTAGGAATATTGCACGAACGGCCCGGTCTGCCCTTGCAGATCTATGGATTCCTCGGGGTTGAAGAGCATCTTCTTTTTAGGGTCGACCCGCAGCATAAAGTATTTGAGCGCACCCATGCCGATGGTGCGGAAAAGCTCTTTCGACTCCTCGCTTTCCACATCTTCCAGCTTGCCCAGTTCCAGGGTTTGGGCTTTGGCAGTGGCCACCATTTCTTTTATCAGGTCGTCCGCATCCACCACGTTGCCTTCGCGCGATTTCATGCGGCCATGCGGCAGCTCCACCAAGCCGTAGGAAAGGTGGTAAATACCCGCCGCATAAGGCTTGCCCAATTTTTCCAAGGTGAGCTGCAATACCTTGAAGTGGTAGTTTTGCTCGTCGGCCACCACGTACACGCTGCGGTCCATGTGGTAGTGTTCGTAGCGCAGGTCGGCGGTGCCGAGGTCTTGGGTAAGGTATACGCTGGTGCCGTCGCTGCGCAACAGCACTTTCTGGTCGAGGCCCTTGTCCGTTAAATCCACCCAAATGGAGCCATCTTCTTTTTGGAAGAACACGCCGTCTTTTAGCCCTTGCAGCACTAGGTCGCGGCCCAGCAGATAGGTATCCGATTCGTAATAATCCCGGTGGAAATCGACTCCCATCAGCTTGAAGGTCTCGTTAAAACCTTCGTACACCCAATCGTTCATTTGTTTCCAAAGGGCCAGCGTATCGGCATCGCCCGCCTCCCATTGGCGCAGCATTTCTTGCGCTTCTACTATTAGGGGTGCTTTTTTCTCGGCTTCATCCTCGCTCAGTCCTTCGGCTTTTAGCTGTTCGATTTCGGCTTTGTAAGCCTTGTCGAACACCACATAATACTTACCCACCAAGTGGTCGCCCTTGATGCCGCTGCTGGTAGGATTCTCGCCGTTGCCGAATTTCTGCCAAGCCAGCATCGATTTGCAGATGGCAATGCCACGGTCGTTGTAGATGTTTACCTTGATAACCTCGTTGCCCGCAAACTCCAATATAGAGGCCACCGAGTAGCCCAACAGCATGTTGCGTATATGGCCCAAGTGTAGCGGCTTGTTGGTATTGGGGCCGCAATATTCCAAAGTTATTTTCTGCCCAGTGGGCACGCCCTTGCCGTAGTCTTTGTTCAACAGGCCCAAACCGAGGGAGTCAATCCAAAAGCTATTGGTAAGGGTTAGGTTGAGGAACCCCTTAACCACATTGAAAGCCTTTACCTGCTTCAGGTTTTCTTGCAGGTACTGGCCCAAATCGTTGGCCGTTTCCTCGGGCTTCTTTTTGGATACGCGCAACAGCGGGAACACTACCACGGTGTAGTCGCCTTCATGGTCCTTATTGGTGCGCTCCACGGCAATGCTGGCAGCATCGGTTTCGGCACCGTAAAGTTGTTTCACTGCCTCGGCACAGGCGTTCCGTATCTGTTGTTCAATGTTGATGGTCATTGGGCGGCTTATATTGTGGCACAAAGTTATGGTTTTCGATAGAAGTAACGTGCGGTAAAACGGCAATCCGCATACATTTCTTCAACGTGTGGAAGAGGGGCTACAAAGCTTGTTCCAATAGTTAATCGCCAACATCAACTAATATGGTGTTATAACATGGTTTAGGCTATTGGGGCTGGGGATGGCATCATTTTTATAGCTAATCAATCTCACCAAACCCAAACGCCATGGCAATCAAGCTCGCCCTTATTTATTACAGTGCCACCTCTACCACCTACCAAATGGCCAAAGCCTTTGAAAAAGAAGCCCAAGCCCAAGGCGCGGAAGTGCGATTGCGCAAGGCGAAGGAACTGGCACCGCAAGAAGCCATCGACCAAAACGAGAAATGGGCCAAACACCTAAAAGACACCCAAGACGTGCCCGAGGCAAAATTGGAGGATTTGGAATGGGCCGACGTGATTGTGTTGGCATCGCCCACCCGCTACGGCCTGCCCGCCGCGCAAATGAAGCAGTTTATAGATCAAACCGGGCCGCTGTGGGCCAAAGGCGCGTTGGTGGACAAGATTGCGTCTTCCTTTACCACCACCGCTACGGCCCATGGCGGGCAAGAGACAACCATTTTGGCCTTGAACAATACATTTTATCACTGGGGTTGCATCATTGTAAGCCCGGGCTATGTGGATCAAAGCCAGTTTGTTTCCGGCAACCCGTATGGGGCTTCCTTTACCAGCCAAAACGGTAAGCTGGACCCGGACGATACCGCCATACAAGCCCTAAAAGTGCATGCCAAACGGGTGGTGGATGTGGCGAAGAAGTTCGGGATTAAATAAGCGTGGTGTGATTTAACACAAAGGTCACAACGGAATTTTCACAAAGTACACAAGGGTTTTCTTTGTGTACTTTGTGCTTCCTTAGTGTTCTTTGTGTTTAAGTTACGTCTCACTTGATATTAAAAATGCCATCTTTGCGGCACTATGCAAGCCAACTTCGATTTGAACCAACTATTGCGGGACAACATTCGCAAAATGAAGCCTTATTCCTCAGCTCGCGACGAGTTTAGCGGTACGGCACAGGTGTACTTGGATGCCAACGAAAACCCTTACGACACGGGCCTGAACCGTTATCCTGACCCGCACCAAAAGGCATTGAAGCAGCGCATTGCCCAACTAAAGAAGGTACAGCCGCAACAAGTGTTTTTGGGCAACGGCAGCGACGAACCGATTGACTTGCTTTTCCGGGCTTTTTGCGAGCCGGGCAAAGACCATGCGGTGTTCATCGCGCCCAGCTATGGCATGTACGAGGTGGCGGCTAACACCAACAGTATTGCTTTCACACAGGTGCAGTTGACTTCCGATTTCCAATTGGATACCGATGCCATTTTGCAAGCCGCCAAGTTGCACGGCCGTTTAGACGGGAAAACGAAACTGCTCTTCCTCTGTTCGCCCAACAACCCTAGCGGCAACTTATTGAACAAAGTAGAGGTAAAGTATCTGTTGGAGCATTTTGAGGGATTGGTAGTAATTGACGAAGCCTATATCGATTTCTCTGGCGAGAAGGGTTGGTTGCCAGAACTGGAGCATTATCCTAATTTGGTGGTGCTGCAAACGCTTTCCAAGGCTTGGGGTTTGGCGGGCATCCGTTTGGGGATGGCCTTTGCCAGCGCCTCCATTGTGGCAGTGCTCGATAAGATTAAGCCGCCCTACAACATCAATGAACTTACCCAGCAGGCAGCACTTAAAGCACTGGAGGATACTGCCAAGGTACAAGCCCAAATTGCCGAAGTATTGGAGGAGCGTGGCAAACTGGCGGATGGCCTGCGGCCGTTGCCGTTTGTGGTAAGGGTATTTCCTTCCAAAGCCAATTTCCTGTTGGTGAAAACTACCGCTGCCCGAAAAGTGTACGAGCATTGCCTGTCGCACGGTATTATTCTGCGAGACCGCTCCAAAGTACCGGGTTGCGAGGGCTGTGTACGCATTACGGTGGGCACGCCCGAGGAAAACAAAAGGTTGTTGGAAATACTCTCGAAGCTGGCTTAACGGGTAACTGCCGCTATCACGGTGCCTTGCAAATCATATTGGCGGGCGGCTACCATATTGCCGTAGTGGTATTCTATTTCGCAAAGCAGCTTGCCCGTGGCATCCCAAAACCGCCAAGTGCCGTGCTTTTTGCCCCGCTCATAGCGAGCTTCGGCCACTATATGGCCGTTTTCGTCGAAACTGGCCCAAGCACCGTGCGGTGCATTGTATTTAAACCACCCCGTTTGCGAGATTTGGCCATTGTTGTGATACTGCTTCATGGCCACCTTGCCCTTGCGCAGTTTTACGAACTCCGCCGGTGTTTCCGACACTATTTGGGCATCGGCTATTTGCCAGCCGAGAAACAGGAATACTATGGAAAGGATAAACTTCAATGTGCGTGGCGTTAACATTATCTTAACATGAAGATAATAAATGGTTAACGCAAATGCTGTGCCCAAAGTTTTGGGTGGGAAAAAGAAGATAACACAGGCTAGTCGATAATCATGATTTCAGTACGGCGGTTTTTGGCGCGGCCTTCTTCGGTAGCATTATCGGCAATAGGTTTGCTGGCTCCATAACCTTTAGGTTTCAAACGGGATTTATCGATGCCGGCCGCCGTTAAATAATTCACCATTTCGCCCGCCCGTTTCTGGGATAGCTCCAAGTTGTTGGCATCCGTCCCCACATTGTCCGTATGGCCGGATACTTCCAGCTTGATGGTGGGATTCACTTGCAAGAACTTTACCAAACGGTCCAGCTCAATTTTCGATTCTTTTTTAAGATTGAACAGCCCCGTTTCGTAGAAAACATTGTTCAGTACAATAGTACTTTTGGAAGTAATCGGCTCCAACACGATATCCAACTTTTGCGCCGTGCCCTGCTTGTTTACTGGGAAGTTGTAGGAATAGAACAAATACCCCGGTTGGTTGATGCTCAAGGCATAGTTGCTGCCTGTTGGCAATGTGAGCAAAAACTCGCCCGTTTGCGCATCGGGCACAACGAGGTTGGTGGTTTCGCCCGTGGCCAAATCGATAAATTCTATTTGTGGCAGTATCACTTTGCCAGTGGCTTTGTCTTTTACCGTACCGCTAATGTAGGTAACGGTTTTGGGCCGAACGGAACTGGGCAGTTCAAACGCATAGATATCCAAATTGCCGTCTTTGGTAAACCTATCCGTTGCAAAGTATGCCGAATCGCCGCTGAGGGTAACGAAGATGCCGCCCTCGTAGTAATAGGAATTGAGCGGATAGCCCAAGTTTTCTGGCTTCGTCCAATCCCCGGCATATTTGCGTGATACATAGATATCTGCATCCCCGAAACCCGGCCAGCCGTCGCTGGAAAAATACAACGATTGCCCATCG